>JBFHEQ010000299.1:0-4767 GCA_041584075.1 Hydrogenophaga sp. | reverse complement strand
TCGCCCAGATCGAGCTGTTCACCCGCCCCGAAGCGTATGAAGTCGGCAAGGTCTATGTGCTGCCCAAGCACCTGGATGAAAAAGTGGCCCGTCTGCACCTGAAGAAAGTCGGCGCCATGTTGACCGAACTCACGGACGAGCAAGCCGCCTACATCGGCGTTTCAAAATCAGGCCCTTACAAGCCAGACACCTATCGCTATTAAGCACCTCCGTCTGTCGCGCAGCGCCTGAAACGAGCGGTCCGAAAGGCCGCTCGAAGTCAGGGCGCCGCGGAACCGGCTTTGCCGGGCCGCCAGCGCCGCCCCCTTGAGGGGGTCGCGCGGAGCGCGGCAGGGGTGATCCATCAAGTATGCGCGCTGATCAATTGCTTGTCGATCGTGGTTTGGCCGCTTCGCGCTCTCAGGCGCAGCGCCTGATCGCGTCCGGTGTTCAATGGCGCCTGGGTGATTCGCCCTGGAAGGCCGTGGCCAAGAACGGCGAAGAGCTGCGTGAAACGGTCGAATTGCAGCTGCTGGACACAGCCGAGGCGAAGTACGTGTCGCGCGGTGGTTTGAAGCTCGAAGGGGCTTTGAAACACACCGCCGTCGACCCCAAGGGTCAGCGTTGCCTGGACGTGGGGCAAAGCAGCGGTGGTTTCACCGATGCCTTGCTGCAGGCGGGCGCTCAGTCCGTGGTGGGCGTGGACGTGGGTCAGGGGCAGTTGAGCCCCGTCTTGCGCAGCGATGCCCGTGTGGTCTGCATCGAAAAATGCAACGCCCGCGAGCTGAGCGCCGAGGCCCTTCTGGACGCCGGCGTGAAAGAGGCCAGCTTCGATCTGATCGTGGGCGACCTGTCGTTCATTTCCCAGACCCTGGTCTGGCCGGCCATCGTGCCCTTGTTGCGCCCGGCGGGCCAGATGCTGATGCTGGTCAAGCCGCAGTTTGAATTGCAGCCCGAACACATCGGCAAAGGCGGCCTGGTCAAGGATGCGGCGAGTTATGGTTTGGTGCAGGCGCGCATCGCTCAAGCCTGCGCGGACAACGGTTTGACGTTGTGCGACTATTTCGACAGTGCCATCACCGGGGGTGACGGCAACCGAGAGTTTTTTGTCTGGGCGCGGCAAACTGCCTGAGCGCCCATCAAGAGGATTTCCCCATGGGTCTGCCCATCAGCATTGAATTTTTTCCACCCAAGACGCCCGAAGGCGCCGAAAAACTGCGCGCGGTTCGCCAGCAGCTGTACAGCTTGAAGCCGCAGTTTTGCTCGGTGACCTACGGCGCTGGTGGCTCCACCCAGCAAGGGACCTTCGACACCGTGGGCGAGATCCTGGGCGAGGGCGTGGACGCGGCGTCGCACTTTTCGTGCATCGGAGCGACCAAAGCCAGCGTGCGCGAGGAGCTCGCCACCTTGAAAGCCATGGGTGTGAAACGCCTGGTGGCCTTGCGTGGCGACCTCCCCAGCGGTTATGGCCTGGGGGGCGAGTTTCATTACGCGAGCGATCTGGTGGCGTTCATCCGGGCTGAAACGGGCAATGACTTCCACATCGAGGTCGCGGCTTACCCGGAGATTCACCCCCAGGCCAAGTCGCCCGAGGCCGATCTGCAGGCTTACGTGAACAAGGTGAAGGCCGGTGCCGACGCCGCCATCACCCAGTATTTTTACAGCAGCGACGCCTATTTCCGTTTCGTGGACGAGGCGGCCAAACGGGGCGCCGATGTGCCGGTGGTGCCCGGCATCATGCCCATCACCAGCTCGACCCAGTTGCTGCGGTTTTCCGATGCCTGCGGCGCCGAGATCCCCCGCTGGATCCGCTTGCGCCTGCAAGCGTTTGGCGATGACACGGCGTCGATCAAGGCTTTTGGCCTCGACGTGGTGAGCGACTTGTGCGACCGTCTGATCAAGGGCGGCGTCGGTGGTTTGCACTTCTACAGCATGAACCAGAGCGTGGCCACCCAGGCCATCGTGGCGCGGCTGGGATCACACTGATGCTGGCCAACCGCCGCTCCTGTTTGGCCTTTGTGGCCCTGGCGCTGGCGGGTTGTGCCTCCCGCAAGGGGGCTGTCGACCCCGGCCCCGAATGGGGTGGTCCCGGCCTGGGGCGGGGGCTGGCCTCCTGGTATGGCAGGGGGCTGCATGGGCGCCGCACCGCCAGCGGTGAACCCTTTGACATGAACGCCCTGACGGCGGCGCACCGCACGCTGCCGCTGGGCACCGAGGTGCGGGTGCGCAGCACCAGGACCGGCCGGGAAGTGGTGGTGCGCATCAACGACCGGGGGCCGAGCAAGCCTGAGCGCATCATTGACCTGAGCCAGGCCGCTGCGGTGGCGCTGGGCATCAAAGGTCTCGGTGTGTCCGAGGTGGAACTGCTGCGAGAATGAACCGTGGCCAGCGGCCCGCCCCGTTTTTTCGATCACACATGACATGGAGACCCAGATGAAACTCGAAACCATCGCCGTCCACGGCGGCTACACCCCCGATCCCGCCACCAAAGCCGTGGCCGTGCCGATCTACCAGACGGTGGCCTACGCGTTCGACAACACGCAGCACGGCGCCGACCTGTTCGACCTGAAAGTGCCCGGCAACATCTACAGCCGCATCATGAACCCGACCAACGGCGTGCTGGAAGCGCGCGTGGCGGCGCTCGAGGGTGGTATCGGTGCCCTCGCCATGGCCTCGGGCATGGCCGCCATCACGGCAGCGATCCAGACCATCGCCGAAGCCGGCGACAACATCGTCTCCAGCTCGCGTCTCTACGGCGGCACCTACAACCTGTTCGCCCACACATTCCCCCAGCAAGGCATCGAGGTGCGTTTTGCCGACCCGGCCGACCCGGCCGCTTTCACCAAGCTGATCGACGAGCGCACCAAGGCCGTGTTCTGCGAGTCCATCGGCAACCCGCTGGGCAATGTGACCGACATCGGTGCGCTGGCCGACGTGGCCCACGCAGCGGGTGTGCCCTTGATCGTGGACAACACGGTCACCAGCCCCTACCTCTGCCGCCCGTTTGAGCACGGCGCCGACATCGTGGTGCACTCGCTCACCAAATACCTCGGCGGCCACGGCACCACCATCGGTGGCGCCATCGTCGACAGCGGCAAGTTTCCCTGGGCCGAACATAAGGCGCGTTTCAAGCGGCTGAACGAGCCCGACGTGAGCTACCACGGCGTGGTCTACACCGAGGCCCTGGGTGCGGCGGCCTTCATCGGTCGCGCGCGGGTTGTGCCTTTGCGCAACATGGGCGCGGCGCTGTCGCCCATGAACGCTTTCCAGATCCTGCAAGGCATCGAGACCCTCGCGCTGCGCATGGACCGGATTTGCGACAACGCCCTGAAGATCGCCACCCACCTGAAGAGCCACCCCAAAGTGGGCTGGGTGAATTACGCGGGTCTGCCCGATCACCCGGACCATGCCCTGGTCAAGAAGTACATGGGTGGCCGTGCTTCCGGCATCATCAGCTTTGGCCTCAAGTCGTCCAATGCCATTGAGGCCGGCGCCCGTTTCCAGGACGCGCTGCAGCTCTTCACCCGCCTGGTCAACATTGGGGATGCCAAGTCGCTGGCCTGCCACCCGGCCTCCACCACCCACCGCCAGCTCAACGAAGCCGAGCTGGCCAAAGCGGGCGTGAGCAAGGACATGGTGCGCCTGTCCGTCGGCATCGAACACATCGACGACCTGATGGCCGATCTGGAGCAGGCGCTGGCGGCGGTCTGATGTTCGGCAGGTCACTCCGTCCGCCGGGGCCACGCAGGCGCACCGCGTGATGCGCTTGCTGGCCCTTGCCGCGGGGTTGGCGGTGATGCTTTACGGGCTGGCTTGCGCCGGCCTGTTTGTTTTTCAACGCTCGCTGCTGTACGCACCACAGCCCGCGCGAGTGGCCGTGCCCAGCCTGCGCTTGCCGGTGGCGGGCGCCGAGTTGCAGGTGTCTGTCCGGCTGCTGTCCCATGCGCCGGCCTTGCTGTATTTCGGCGGCAACGCCGAAGACGTGTCGGCCACCTGGGCCGAGCTGGCCGACCAGTTTCCCGACCGGTCCCTCTACCTGATGCACTACCGGGGCTACGGCCGCAGCACCGGCAGCCCTACCGAAGCGGCGCTGCACGCCGATGCGCTGACGCTGTACCGGCATGTCAGCGGGCTGATGGGCGGTGAGCACCCAGACATCGCGGTCATGGGGCGCAGCCTGGGCAGCGGGGTGGCCGTGCACCTGGCAGCGACGCAACGCGTGTCCCACCTCCTGCTGGTCACACCGTACGACAGCATCGCCGCCGTGGCCGCGGCGCATTTCCCCTGGTTCCCGGTCAAATGGCTGCTGCGGGACCGTTTTGATTCTGCTGCGCTGGCGCCGCGCATCACGGTACCCACGACCGTCATCATCGCGGAGCACGACGAAGTGATCCCGCGTGAGCGCACCGATGCGCTGGTCGAACGCTTCGTGCCCGGCGTGGCGCGAGAAGTGGTCATTGCCGGCGCAAGCCACAACGACGTCGGTGCTGGTGAAGCGTTCCGGCGGGCTTTGCCACGCCTTTGATCTGGGTCAAGGCGAGGTCAGGTTTCAGCGTTGAAGGTGTGTGTTCACGGATCGGTTTGATCTTTCGCAAGACGATGGGGTCGCACTTCTTTTTCAATAGGTACCGGGAATGTTCCCGTGACCCCATTTGAAAAAAATCATGTCGAAAAAGCACATCGTTGCCTCCGTTATCCTGGCTGTGTTCGCTTCCGGTTCCGCCTTGGCTCAAGACTTTCAGGCGGGTGACTTGCTGGTTCGCGCGCGGGCGGTGAACCTGGACAGTG
>JBFHEQ010000298.1:0-4768 GCA_041584075.1 Hydrogenophaga sp. | reverse complement strand
GTTCGGCCAATGTCGATGACTTGCGCAAATCGCTGACCAATTTCATCAAGGACAACACGCCGCAGGTGGCGGGTTCCGATGAAGTGGATACGCAACCCACGCTGGGATTCCAGCGGGTGATCCAGCGCGCCATCATGCACGTGCAGTCCACCGGCAATGGCAAAAAAGAAGTCACGGGCGCCAACGTGCTGGTGGCGATCTTTGGCGAAAAGGATTCCCACGCCGTCTACTACCTCCACCAGCAGGGCGTGACCCGTCTGGACGTGGTGAATTTCATCGCCCACGGTATCCGCAAGAGCGATCCGCCCGAGGCGGCCAAGCCAGGCGAGAACGCCGCCGAAAACGAGGAAGCCGGGGAAGCCAAGTCCAACGAAAAGGCTTCGCCACTGGAGCAGTTCACCCAGAACCTCAACCAGATGGCCAAAGACGGCAAGATCGATCCGCTCATCGGGCGCGATTACGAGGTTGAGCGCACCATCCAGATTCTCTGCCGCCGCCGCAAGAACAACCCCTTGCTCGTGGGTGAGGCGGGTGTGGGCAAGACCGCCATTGCCGAAGGCCTGGCCTGGCGCATCACGCAGGGCGATGTGCCTGAAATCCTGGCCGAGTCCAATGTGTATTCGCTGGACATGGGCGCGCTGCTGGCCGGGACCAAGTACCGCGGCGATTTTGAGCAACGCCTGAAGGGTGTGCTCAAGTCGCTCAAGGACAAGCCCAATGCGGTGTTGTTCATCGACGAAATTCACACCCTGATCGGCGCAGGTGCGGCCTCGGGCGGGACGCTCGACGCCTCCAACCTCCTGAAGCCGGCGCTGTCCAGCGGGCAGCTCAAGTGCATTGGCGCCACCACCTTCACCGAGTACCGTGGCATTTTTGAGAAAGATGCAGCCCTGTCGCGCCGGTTCCAGAAAGTCGACGTGGTCGAGCCGACCGTGCAGGAAACTGTGGACATCCTCAAGGGCCTGAAGTCCCGTTTTGAAGAACACCACAACGTCAAGTACGCCTTGGCGGCCCTGCAGGCTGCGGCTGAGCTGAGCGCCAAGTACATCAACGACCGCCATCTGCCCGACAAGGCCATTGACGTGATCGACGAGGCGGGCGCGGCCCAGCGCATCTTGCCGGTGTCCAAGCGCAAGAAGACCATCACCAAGTCCGAGGTCGAAGAGATCGTGGCGAAAATCGCACGCATTCCCCCGGCCAACGTGTCGAACGACGATCGCGGCAAGCTGCAAACGCTGGAGCGTGATCTCAAGAGCGTGGTGTTTGGCCAGGACAAAGCCCTTGAAGTGCTGGCGGCCAGCGTCAAGATGGCCCGTTCCGGCCTCGGTCGGGCCGACAAGCCGATCGGAGCGTTCCTGTTCAGCGGCCCCACTGGCGTCGGCAAGACCGAGGCAGCGAAGCAGCTCGCCTACATCATGGGCATCGACCTGATGCGTTTCGACATGTCGGAGTACATGGAGCGCCATGCCGTGAGCCGACTTATCGGCGCGCCTCCGGGCTATGTGGGCTTCGATCAGGGGGGATTGCTGACCGAAGCGATCACCAAGAAGCCACATTGCGTGTTGCTGCTCGACGAAATCGAAAAGGCGCACCCGGACATCTTCAACGTGCTGCTGCAGGTCATGGACCACGGGACGCTGACCGACAACAACGGGCGCAAGGCCGATTTCCGCAACGTCATCATCATCATGACGACCAACGCGGGCGCCGAGACCATGAACAAGGCAAGCATTGGCTTCACCAATCCGCGCGAAGCGGGCGACGAGATGGCCGACATCAAGCGCTTGTTCACACCGGAGTTCCGCAACCGTCTGGATGCCATGGTGGGATTCAAGGCGCTGGACGAAAACGTCATCATGCGCGTGGTGGACAAATTTCTGCTGCAGCTCGAGGGTCAGCTGGCCGAGAAGAAGGTCGAGGTCACCTTCACCGACGCCCTGCGCAAGCATCTGGCCAAGAAGGGCTTCGATCCCCTCATGGGCGCCCGCCCCATGCAACGCCTGATCCAGGACACCATTCGCCGTGCATTGGCCGACGAGTTGCTGTTCGGGCGTCTTGTCGACGGTGGCCGTTTGACGGTGGATCTGGAGGTCAAGACGGACGACAAGGGCGTCGAGGTGCCGGAAGTGAAGCTCGACATCCAGCCACTGCCGAAGAAAGAGGGCAAGTCCAAGCCGGCTGAGGAGCCTGCTGCTGCCGCTGACTGAAGAGGGCTGCGCCTGGTCCAGAGAGGGCCCGGTTGATACCGGGCCTTCTTTATGTCAAAGCGGGGCGCTGCGAGAGTTCAGCGTGTGCGCCAGGCCAGCACGGTGTCGGCCCATTTGTTGCCCAGTTTGGCTTCGCCATTGGGGTTGGGGTGAACGCCGTCGTAGTTGTCTGCCGTGCTGTAGCCAGCTGCCTGGTCAACCGCCACCACCGGGGAGGCTGCGCTGTTCTTGCTGGCGACGATGCCGTCGATCTGGCGGTTCAACGCGGCCGTGCCGGCCGTATTGGGTGCGGCAGGAATGATTTTGGCCAGCACGATGTAAGTGTCGGCTTTGCCGGCTCGCACCGCATCGATCACTGCAGAAAGCTCACCCGCAACGCCGGCAGCGCTTTGTCCACCCAGCACGTCATTGGTGCCCAGGTGAATCAACACCACATCAGGTTGTGCGCTGGCCACTTTGCCGCCGATGATGGGCAGGAGTTCGTTGACGCGGTAATCCCAGTAGCCTTCGTGATCCTGGTCGAAATCGGGGTTGGGTGGCGCCACCCAGGGGCTGTTGCGGTAACCGCTGGACACGCCTGTCTTGCTGCCGACCATGTCCACTTTGCAGCCGGCACCTTGCAGCCGTTGCCAAAGGGTACGTCGGTAGCTGTTGTGGTTGGCCTCTCCTTCTGTGATCGAGTCGCCCAATGGCATCACTCGCAACGTGCCCCCATCATTGCCGCAACTGCTGACACGCGCAGCTGTCCCGCCGGGACCAGCTGCTGCGCTGTCGTCAGACGCGTCGCTGCCGCCACCGCAGGCGCTCAACACGGCGGCCAGCAGCACGGAGGCGCCGGTATGGGTGAACCTGCGCTGCGCGGGTGGCTGAGTTTCAGGGTGGGACCGGTGGCGTGGGGATGTGGCAAGCATGGGTCTGTGTTCCTCAGGTTTTAAGGTGCTGTATAGGCCAATCGCAAGGCTTCGATGCGGTCGCGATTGACGTCGAAATCTTTTCGGCCCAGGCGGCTGGCACTGCGCAACTCGATGACTTGATGCTCGGGGTTGACCCAGAACTCCAGATCATCGGTGAATTTGAGCCAGCGGGTCTGGGCCTGGGCGCGCAGGTAGCCAGGCGACTGCTCCACGATGGTGACGCCTTCCAAGGATTTAAGAGCCAGGGCAAGGGCCGCCAGACTGGCTTCAGCACCTTCAGGTTTGAAGGGCAACGGATCGATCTGGGCGTAGCTTTGTTGGGCATGCCCGGGGTACAGCACGGCCTGGCTGGAGACGCAGTTGGGTGTGTCCGACAGGGCCTTCAGCCGACCCTGGTTGACCCCGAGTCCCATTGGTGTCTCTCCACGCAGCAGGCCCGCCTGACCGGCCAAGAGCACCAAAAAAGGCAAGGCCAGAATCAGCAAAAGAACCCATTTCATGATGGTTCGCACCACTTATCGCTTTCCGCCGAGCAAACCGCCCAGAATGCCGCGGACCAGCTGGCGTCCCAGGCCGCTCGCGACACTGCGTGCCGCCGTCTTGGCCATGGTCTGCACCAGTCCATCGTACTGACCACCCCGGGGGCCCGTCCGTCCGAACAGGGCCTCGTTCACCATGCTGCCGAATCCACCGCTGTCTTTGGCCACTTCAGGTTGGGCAGCGCCCGGGATGCGTGGCGTTTTGGGCGCATTGCGGGCTTCGGCTTCCGCCTGAGCCTGGTTGGCTTCGGTCCGGGCGTTGAAGATCTCGTAGGCGCTTTCGCGGTCAACGGTTGCCTCGTAGACGCCGGCCACCAGCGATTCCTTGAGCAGGGCTTGACGCTGCTGCGCCGTGATCGGACCCAGCTGGCTGCCCGGTGGCAGCACAAAAACCCGCTCGGTCTCGCTCGGCCGCCCTTTGGCGTCCAGGAAGCTGATCAGGGCTTCACCCACGGCCAGCTCGGTGATGGCGGCTTCGATGTCCAGGCCTGCTTTGGGTCGCATGGTTTCGGCCGTGGCTTTCACGGCTTTCTGGTCCCGTGGCGTGAAAGCCCGCAGGGCGTGTTGCACCCGGTTGCCCAGCTGACCCAGCACGCTGTCGGGTACATCCAGCGGGTTTTGCGTCACGAAATACACCCCCACGCCTTTGGAGCGCACCAGGCGCACGACCAGTTCGATGCGTTCGATCAGGACCTTGGGTGCGTCATTGAACAGCAGGTGGGCCTCGTCAAAAAAGAACACCAGTTTCGGCTTGTCCGGGTCGCCGATCTCGGGCAGCATTTCGAAAAGCTCGGACAGCATCCACAGCAAGAACGTGGCGTAGAGGCGGGGCGCGTTCATGAGCTTGTCGGCCGCGAGGATGTTGACCACCCCTTTGCCGCCCACGGTCTGCATGAAATCGCTGATGTTGAGCATGGGCTCGCCAAAAAACTGGTCGCCTCCTTGCTGCTCGATCTGCATCAGGCCCCGCTGGATGGCGCCGATGCTGGCCGCGCTGATGTTGCCGTACTCCGTGGTGAACTGCCTGGCGTTGTCGCCGATGTGCTGCAGGATGGCCCGGAGGTCCTTCATGTCCAGCAACAGCAGGCCGTTGTCGTCGGCGATCTTG
>JBFHEQ010000297.1:0-4788 GCA_041584075.1 Hydrogenophaga sp. | reverse complement strand
TACGAACCATTATCATGCGCATCAACCTCCCCATTCCGGGTCCTTGCCATGATTGTTTGCGTTTGCCACCGCGTCAGTGACCACACCATCGCCAAAGCGGCCCGCTCGGGCCACAGCTTTGACGACATCCAGCTCGAGCTCGGTGTGGCCACCCAATGTGGGCAATGTGAGTCCTGCGCCCGCGATCTCTGGGCCGAGTGCCATCCTGGCCAGGCCATCGCCCACTTGAAACTCGAGTCCGTGCGCACCAGCTTGCGCAACGCCATCAACTCAGCCCAGGCCTGAGCCCGCTGCGACGCGGCCCGAGCACCCGGGCAAGCATGCGTCTGGGTCCCACCTGGCATCCAGGATCGCCCATCCCCTCGCCGTCTCATGCGCACGGGTCAAGCGCCCCACCGGGGAGCGTCCACGATCAGCCGTTCGCATTGAAAATGTCAAAACTGAGTCACCTGCCTGTGGTCGGACACAGGTAGCCCAATCAGGGCTTGAGACTTAGAATGTGCAACACGTTTTCACAATGCAATAAACCACCCGGAGACAGCGGCCATGAGCAACGATCCCAGCCAGGACACCAAACGCGCCGAACTCAAGCGCGCGGCCCTCGAATACCACGAATTCCCCACTCCAGGCAAAGTGGCCATCGCCGCCACCAAACAGCTGACCAACCAGCGCGATCTGGCGCTGGCTTACTCCCCCGGCGTGGCCGCTCCTTGCGAGGAGATCGTCAAGGATCCGAACAACGCCTACAAATACACCAGCCGGGGCAACCTGGTGGCCGTGATCACCAACGGTACTGCCGTGCTCGGCCTGGGTGACATCGGCCCGCTCGCGGCCAAGCCCGTGATGGAGGGCAAGGGCGTCCTGTTCAAGAAATTCGCTGGCGTCGACGTGTTCGACATCGAAATCAACGAAAAAGACCCCGCCAAACTGGTCGACATCATTGCGTCGCTGGAGCCGACCTTCGGCGCCGTGAACCTCGAAGACATCAAGGCACCTGACTGTTTCTACGTCGAGCGCGAATTGCGCAAGCGCATGAACATCCCCGTGTTCCACGATGACCAGCACGGCACCGCCATCACCGTGGCCGCCGCCATGGTCAATGGCCTGAAAGTGGCCGGCAAAGACATCGGTCAGGTCAAGCTGGTGGCCTCCGGCGCCGGCGCAGCCGCGCTCGCCTGCCTCAACCTGTTGCTCAAAGTGGGCCTCAAGCGTGAAAACGTGTTCGTGACCGATCTGGCCGGCGTGGTCTTTGAGGGCCGAACCGAGTTGATGGACGAGGACAAGGTCCAGTACGCCCAGAAGACCGACGCCCGAACGTTGAAGGACGTGATCGCCGGTGCCGACGTGTTCCTCGGCCTGTCCGCTGGCGGCGTGCTCAAGCCCGACATGGTCGCCACCATGGCGCCGCGGCCGGTGATTTTTGCGCTGGCCAACCCCAACCCGGAGATCGCGCCGGAAGACGCACACGCCGTGCGCAACGACATCATCATGGCCACGGGTCGCAGCGACTACCCGAACCAGGTCAACAACGTCCTGTGTTTCCCGTACATCTTCCGCGGCGCACTGGATGCTGGTGCCTCCACCATCACCGATGAAATGGAGATCGCTGCGGTGCACGCCATCGCCGAGCTGGCCCAGGCCGAACAAAGCGAAGTGGTCGCAGCCGCCTATGCGGGCGAGAAGCTCGCCTTTGGACCCGAGTACCTCATCCCCAAGCCCTTCGACCCCCGCCTGATGATGAAGATCGCTCCGGCGGTGGCACAGGCAGCGGCAGACAGCGGTGTGGCCTTGCGCCCGATCACCGACATGGAGGCCTACAAGCAAAAGCTGCAAAGCTTCGTCTTCGCCTCGGGCACCATCATGAAGCCCATCTACGCCGCCGCCAAAACGGCTGCCCGCAAGCGGGTGGCCTATGCCGAAGGCGAAGAGGAACGGGTGCTGCGGGCCTGCCAGATCGTGGTTGACGAAGGCCTCGCACGCCCCACCCTGATCGGCCGCCCCGCCATCATTGCCCAGCGCATCGAGAAATTCGGCCTGCGCCTGCAGGAAGGTCTTGACTACGATGTGGTCAACGTCGAGCAGGACCACCGCTACCGAGACTTCTGGCAGACGTACCACCGCTTGACCGAGCGCAAGGGCGTGACCGTCCAGCTGGCCAAGATCGAAATGCGCCGTCGCCTCACCTTGATCGGCGCCATGCTGCTGCACAAGGAAGAAGTCGACGGCATGATCTGCGGCACCTGGGGCGGCACCCACAACCACCTGGAATACGTTGACCAGGTGATCGGCAAGCGCGTGGGCGGATGCGCCCGGACGGCGCAAGACGTGCGGGTGTACGCCTGCATGAACGGCCTCATGCTGCCTGGACGCCAGGTGTTCCTGGTGGACACCCATGTCAACTACGACCCCTCCGCCGAAGAACTGTGTGAAATCACCGTGATGGCCGCAGAAGAAATGGTGCGTTTCGGCCTTCAACCCAAGGTGGCCCTGCTCTCCCATTCCAACTTCGGCTCGTCCAGCCAGCCCAGCGCACTCAAGATGCGCCGCACCCTGGAGTTGCTCCGGCAGCAGGCACCCTGGCTGGAGGTCGACGGAGAAATGCACGGTGACGTCGCCCTAGACGCCGGGGCCCGCAAAGCCTTCATGCCCAACTCCCCGCTGGAAGGCGACGCCAACCTGCTGGTGCTGCCCAACATCGATGCGGCCAACATCGCCTACAACCTGCTCAAGACGGCCGCCGGCGGCAACATTGCCATCGGCCCTGTGCTGCTGGGTGCGGCCAAGCCTGTCCACATCCTCACCGCCAGTGCCACTGTTCGCCGCATTGTCAACATGACAGCCTTGACCGTGGCAGAAGCCAACGTGCAGGGTGAAGCTTTGTAGAAAAAGCAAGCACTAACTTTTTCGACCCTTTGCCGCACTGCACCATTGCCTATAAATTCAGCAATAACTTGCTTTTTTGCACCGAGTCGGGCACACTAGCGGCCTTGATTCACAGGGTTAACCCGCCCTTCCAAGGACCTCTGATGCAAGCGTTTGCAAGGACCTTGGTGGCGGGTTGATCGCATCAGAACAGGGAATTTCATGGATCTGAAGCGGATCCGGGGCAAACACTGGACGGGCAAGAGGCGCAGCGCAGGATCGCTGGCAGCGATCCTGGTGATCGCGGCAGGCACCTATTGGGTGCAGGCCAGGGCACCCCAGACAGAGATCCCCCACGGTCCAGCCGTGGCATCGGTGGCTCACACCGAACTGCCCGTGCAAGGCCATGAAGTGTTGGCGCAGATTCGGCTAGGCGGCCCATTCCGGTACGAAAAGGATGGCACTGTTTTTGGCAACCGGGAGCGTTTGCTCCCTGGACAGAAACGGGGCTATTACCGTGAATACACGGTACCCACACCGGGACTGGACCACCGAGGCGCACGCCGCATTGTGTGCGGCGGCCAGCAGCCCCGGCGTCCTGATGCGTGTTATTACACCGCCGATCACTACAGCAGCTTCAAGCTGATCGTGCAGTGAACGATGGGTGTTTGAGTTGATCTGATTTTTATCTTAACTTTGACTGTAGAAAGAGACGCGGAGATGGACACGCCACTTCGTAACGTAAAGCCCAATATCGTTCAGTCGATTCGCGCCTATGGCGTGAAAGACCTGCAGGCCGCGGCCGAGCAGTTGGGCCACCACTTCCTGTACGCCAACCTGGCCAAGGCCCAGAGCAAACAGGACGTGCTGGAATTGATCGCGGCGCAATACACGCTGCCCACGCACTTCGGCAAGAACTTCGACGCGCTGTACGACTGCATGACCGATCTCGTGCACAAGTCTGGCCCGCAAACAGGTTTCATCGTCGTGCTGGAGCACATTCCCGCTCACGCCAAGTTTGACAAAGAAGCCCGCGAGCAACTGCTCGACATCTTCCGCGACACCGCCGACTACTGGCACGACCGCAAGATCCCGTTCCGCTGCTTCTACTCGTTCTCGGTCGCCCGTGCGTCCAAGGGTGAAGCCCAGATCGAGGTCGAAAACGAAGAGCCCATGCCCACGGACAAACTCCTGGACGTGAGCCCGATGGCGCTGCGCATGAGCAGCCCGTTCAACGCCGGTTACTGGCTGAACGCCGCCTGAACTGGACGCCCCCCGCGCCGCGCCTTTGGCGCGTCACCCCCCACTGGGGGGCAATGCCTGTGGCCCGGCAAAGCCAGTTCCACTGGCATTCCGGGTTAACTTCCACCTCGTTCAAAAGCCACTGCATTGCAGTGGCTTTTTTTTGTGCGCCGCCATGTCTTCCCAAGGGAACCGAGGAACCGGCTTTGCCGGGCCGCCAGTGCCGCCCCTGAGGGGCTGAGGTCCGCGGCTACAAGCCTGCCTGCGCAGGCTTGGACAGTCCGAAGAGTTGCTGCTTCCAGCAGCAACTCGGCCTGCAAGGCACGCCGGAGGCGGCGCGGGGGGAGATCAATTCGGCAGCGGCTTTTTTACGTCTGTACGGCTTGCACGAGGGCCACGTATTCGTGCACGGGCACTTCTTCCGCACGGCGCTGCAGGTCAAAGCTGCCGCCAAAATCCCGGGCTTCCAGCCAGCGGCCCAGGGTGTTGCGCAGGATTTTGCGGCGCTGGCTGAAAGCCACCTGCACCATCTCCCCATACAAAGGCAGATCGATCGCTGGCGGCTCCGCCAGTGGCACCATGCGCACAATGGCGCTGTCCACACGCGGCGGCGGATCAAAGCTGGTGGGCGGCACAAAGAGCACGTTTTCCATGGCATACCGCCACTGCAGCATCACGCTCAGG
>JBFHEQ010000296.1:0-4792 GCA_041584075.1 Hydrogenophaga sp. | reverse complement strand
TTGTTTCCAGTTGCCTTCAATGCGGTCCCAGTTCATGTGGATGCTCCTTCTTCAGTTGGTGATTCCGGCCTGTCGGGCCGGCGAGATCAACAGCGGCGTTGTGTGTTGTGCTGCTGTGGTTCCACTGTAGAAAACGCTTGGGGGTGTGCCTGTCGGTGGGTGGCCTGAGGCGATGTAGGACGGAACCCCAAGGCTGGAGAAGGGGCGGTGCCTGGCGGGCAAGGGCGTAGGAAACGTCTGACGGCGCGAACGGGCGCCAGCCGCTACAGTGACGGCAGGCGCTCGTCGGGCGCCGCCTAGCGAGAAAGAAGCATCAAATGATCCGAGTTGGCATTGTTGACGACCACGCCGTGGTGCGGGCCGGCCTCAAACAGTTTTTGTCGGAGCATGTGGACTTGCGTGTGACCGGTGAAGCTTCCAGCGGTGCTCAGGCACTGGAGCTGGCGAGGGCTGGCGAAGTGGATGTCTTGCTGATGGACATCTCCATGCCGGATCAGAGTGGTGTGGAAGCCTTGAAGTCCATCAAATCCCGCTTCCCAGATTTGTCTGTGCTCATCCTCAGCGGCTTTCCCGAAGCCCACTACGCCACCAATCTGTTGCGCCAGGGTGCCAGCGGGTACCTGAACAAGGAGTGCGATCCCGATGAGATTGTGAAAGCAATCCGCACCGTTTCCCTGGGGCGCAAGTACATCAGTCAGGCCGTTGCGGCGCTCCTGGCCGAAGGGGTTGCGGGTGGTCTGGACCGTGCGCCGCACGAGCTGCTGTCCGAGCGCGAGCTGCAGGTGTTTCTCCGCCTGGCCAAGGGTGAAACGATTGGCAGCATGGCCGAGGCGATGTTCCTGAGCGTGAAGACCGTGAGCACCTACCGCACCCGCGTGCTGGAAAAGCTCAAGCTGGGCAGCAACAGCGATCTCACCTACTACGCCATGACCAACGGTTTGATCCAGTGAAATCCCGGCTGTCATGTTGAGCGCATCTCACGCCGGCGTGGCGCTGTTGGCGGTGGTGGCCACGGTCGCCGTGACCCTGCTGGTGATCAATCTGATCGGGGGTGAAAAACGGGTTGAAAAGACGCTGCCTCGCCTGTATGAAACGGACGATGCGGCGTTCCGCCGTTCCCTGGGTTCATTGCTGGGCCCGCAGCTGGTCGAAGGTAACCGCATCGAGGTGCTGCTCAATGGCGACCGCATCTTTCCGGCCATGCTCCGGGCGATCGCGGGAGCGAGAACGTCCATCACCTTCGAAACCTTCATCTACTGGAGCGGAGAAATCGGTGAGGCGTTTGTCGCCGCGTTGTGCGAGCGGGCCCAGGCGGGCGTGAAGGTCCATGTGCTGCTCGACTGGGTGGGCAGTCTGAAGATGGACACTGCGCTGGTGGAGCGTCTGCAGGCCAGCGGTGTGGAGGTCAAGCGCTTCCACAAACCCCACTGGAGCCACTGGGGCCGCATGAACAACCGCACCCACCGCAAGCTGCTGGTGGTCGATGGGTCGCTGGGGTTCACCGGAGGTGTGGGCATCGCAGACCAGTGGCAGGGCGACGCCCGAACCCCTGATGAGTGGCGCGACACCCATTACCGGGTGGCCGGACCGGTGGTGGCGCAGATGCAGGCGGTCTTTCTGGACAACTGGATGCGCTCGACCGGACAGGTGCTGCACGGTGAGGCCTACTTTCCCGAGTTGAGTCCGGTGGGGGACCAGGCTGCGCAGATGTTCAGCAGCTCGCCTTCGGGCGGGAGTGAAAGCATGCACCTGATGTTCCTGCTGGCCCTCACGGCTGCGCGAGAACGCATCGATCTGTCGGCTTCCTACTTTGTGCCCGATGCCCTCACCATCCGCACGCTGACCGCCGCTGCCGGGCGGGGCGTCCGCGTGCGGGTGTTGTTGCCTTGCGGGCACATCGACTCCATCTTTGTGCGCAAGGCATCCCGGGCCAGCTGGGGTCCCTTGCTGCGCGCGGGTGTGCAGATCGCCGAGTACCAGCCCACCATGTTCCACAACAAGGCACTGGTGGTGGACGGGTACTTCGTGTCGGTGGGGTCGACCAATTTTGACAACCGTTCGTTCTTGCTCAACGACGAAGCCAACCTCAACGTGCTGAACGCGGCGTTGGCTGCGCGCTTGCATGGCGTGTTTGATGCGGACTGGGCGCGGGGCAAGTGCATCACGCTGGCCATGTGGCGCCACCGGCCGTGGCGCGAGAAGCTGCTGGAGCAGGGCGCCCGCCTGCTGCGCAGCCAGTTGTAAGGTTTCGCTGGTGGCCCTGGATTCGGACTCGTCCGACACACAGGCTGGTCACGAAGATTTAAGCTGGTATTGAACCCGTCGCGTTGCGGCGCACCGCAGGAGCCCCCACCATGTCCGCTGTTGAAAGCACCGTCACCCGCGAGGCATCTCACATGCCAGGCCCCGATGTCCAGCCCGCTCCCATGACTTCGCGCGACAGCCTTCGTGGCGCACTGCTGTGGTTTTTGCTGACCCTGGCCGCGGCTGCGCTGGGCGGCCTGGCTTCGGCGGAGGCTCCCGAGGTCTATGCCTCACTGGTGCGGCCCGACTGGGCGCCGCCGGCCAGTGTTTTTGGACCCGTCTGGTCGACCTTGTACCTCTTGATGGCGGTCGCGTCCTGGCAAGTGTGGCGATTTCGCCGTACCGTGTCGGGGGCGACGGGGCTGGCGTTGTACGCCTTGGCCCTGGTGCCCAACATCTTGTGGTCCTGGCTGTTCTTCAACCAGCGCCTGGGTGGCTGGGCCTTGGTGGATCTGGTCGTGCTGTGGGTGTTGATCGCGTTCACCATTCGGGCTTTCTGGCGCGTGCGCCCCTTGTTCGGGGCGCTGCTTTTGCCCCTGTGGGCCTGGGTGTCTTTCGCCGGGGTGCTGAACGCCGTGGTCTGGCTGGCCAATCCTGTGCTGCTGGGCTGAGCGGGAGGTTGTCCTACACCCTTCAGGGGCGGCGTCCGGCGCAGGGGTGGGCGGTGGACTCGCAGCATGGATCGCCATGACTCGACATTCTTTTGCGCCCCGGGCCACTGACAGCACCTTGCATCCTCTCCCCTCTTCGGTGGCCAGTGCCCCCTCCGAGCGTGGGTGGTGGGCCATGGGCAAGGCGACCGTGCAAGGCTGGGTGGATGACCGTGCATCAAGCATGGGCGCTTCGCTCTCGTACTACACCTTCTTCTCGATGGCTCCCCTGTTGCTGATCGTCATTTCGGTGGCAGGACTCTTGCTGGGGCGTGAGGCGGCCCAGGGCCACCTGATGGATGAGTTGGGAGGGTTGTTTGGCCCACAGGCGGCGGCGTCCATCCAGGCCATGGTGGCCAGTGCCAGCGAGCCCGCGAACAGCTGGTGGGGCACGGTGGTGGGGCTGGCTGCGATGCTGGTGGGTGCGACCACCGTGTTCGCGGAACTGCAGGGCGCGCTTGACCGCATCTGGGAGGCCCCTGACCGGCCCGCCGGCACGGGCCTTTGGGGGCTGTTGCGTGCGCGCGTGCTGTCGTTTGGCCTGATTCTGGGTCTCGCTTTCCTGCTGATGGTGTCGCTGGTGGTGGGCGCCGTGGTCACGGCCCTGGGGCGGTGGTGGAGCGGTGCACTGGGCGACTGGGAGTGGGTGGTTCAGGGCTTGAACTTCGGCGTCAGCTTTCTGCTCACATCCGTGATCTTTGCCATGATTTACAAGCTCATGCCGCGTGCCCAGGTGCAATGGAAAGACGTGTGGGTGGGCGCCGTGGTGACGGCCCTGCTGTTCACGGTGGGCAAGTTCCTGATCAGTATCTACCTGGGCGCCAGCGGCGTGGCGTCTGCCTATGGTGCCGCGGGTTCGCTGGTGGTGGTTTTGATCTGGGTGTATTACTCGGCGCAGGTGTTTTTGCTGGGTGCCGAGTTCACCTGGGTCTACGCACAGGCTCGCGGGTCTCGCCGCAAGAGGAGCGCCTGAGGCGTTGTCCTACAGACCACGGCGTTGTGAGCCGACGCAGGCTGGCACGTCCCGGCCCGAAGATCGCTTCAACATCAAAGCCATTGAGGAGCCCCCCGTGAACACCGTCAACACCAGGAACACCAGGAACATCAAGAGCACCAAAAACACCAGGCACGCCATCAGGCCCGCGATCCAGTCCAACCCTTGGCTGCATGCCCTGGTGTGGTTGGCTCTGGCGGTCGCAGGCTTGCTCTTGACCGGCTTTGTGGCCGTGGTGAACAGTGCGATCGAACGCGGCGAACTGCGACGCGAGAACCAGAGCCTTTCGGGGTCACGACTGCTGCCCGGCGAAGCGGGCGGCGAAGGCGTGGCTCTGGGCGCCGCGGTTCTGGTGCCTGTCGAGCTCGTGGCCAGCGCCGATCAGCCCCGATAAACCTTTGCGATCCGCTGCCCATTGATCGCAACACCCAGACAAGAAAAAGCCGGCGCTAGAGCCGGCTTTTTCTTGTCTGGGTGCTGCACGCGCGAAGCGCTGCCGCACCTCACGTGCCGTGCTTGGGCTTCAAGGCGTACCGAGGGTTGCAGCGGGCATCACGCCAGGCGACGATGCCGCGCGGTCATTGGAAACCGCAGGCGGATCGGTTGCCGGGTCCTTGGGCATGGGCGGAGAGCCTGACGCAGGGGTATCGGGCGATGGCGGTGGCGGTGGGCTGACCGAGGGCGGAGCGGCACTGGCTTGTGGTGGGGTGTTGGTCGTACCACTCAGCCAGGCGGCCAGGGCGCCCGCGATGGCCATCTGGACCGGGGCCTGTGTGAGTTGTCCCAAGACCTGGCTGCCCACCTGGCTGCGCCAGGGTGCCATGCGGTGTTGAACAGGTTGCCA
>JBFHEQ010000295.1:0-4799 GCA_041584075.1 Hydrogenophaga sp. | reverse complement strand
TTGGAATTATAGCGCGGTCGATCCCGATTTCCGCCGGCGCCGGCTATGAAGAAGTGTGTCCTGGCGCGCGTGGAGCACCGCAGGCGCTGGCGTGCAGACACACCGCGGCAGCCGCAGCCACGTTGAGGGACTCCTCTCCTCCTGGCTGGATGATGCGCACGGACCGGCTGGCCAGCGCGGCTACCGCTGCCCCCACCCCCTGCCCTTCATGCCCCATGACCCAGGCGCAGGGCCAGGGCAAGTCGGTCTGGTGCAACCATTCCCCCTCGTGCGAACTGGTCACCAGCAACGGGACCTGCAGTGAGCCCAGCGATTCCGGCCCCAAGCCCTCCACCAGACGCAATCCAAAATGCGCCCCCATTCCGGCCCGCAACACCTTGGGCGACCACAGCGCTGCAGTGCCCTTGACGGCCAGGACTTGCTTGAAGCCCATGGCCGCAGCACTGCGCAGAATGGAACCCACATTGCCCGCATCCTGCAGGCGGTCCAGCACCACTGTTGCCACACCAGGCTTCAACCCCTCGCTGGCAGGCAAGTCCCAGACGAAACCCATGCCCGCCGGGGACTCGAGCCCGCTGATGCCAGCCATCAAGGCGTCGGGCACGGTATGCACCTTGGCCGCAGCGTGCTTCAGGGCGGGGTCGGCCCCGCCCCAAGCCGACTCGGCAAACAACGCGATGGCTGGACGGAACTGGCGCGCCAGCAAAGCCCGGCACAAATGGTCCCCTTCCAGCCAGATCTGCCCTTGCTTGCGGTAGGCCGCGTTGTCTTGCGACAGCATCCGCAAGCGCTTCAGCAGCGGGTTGTCACGCGAGGAGATGGGTGTGGGGTCGCTCATACCACCATCCCCGAACGCGCAGCCCAGGCGCGGGCCACCGGCGCAAACGACCGCCGATGAGCAGCCAACGGACCATGGTCCTGCAGCGCCTTGAGATGCAATGCCGTGCCATAACCCTTGTGGCGGTCAAAACCATACTCGGGAAACTGGACATGCAAGTCTTCCAGCAGGCGGTCTCGCGTCACCTTGGCGAGGATCGACGCCGCCGATATCGCGGGCACCAGCGCGTCGCCCGAAACAATGGCCTCGGCCAGCACGTTGAGTGCGGGCAGGCGGTTGCCATCCACCAGAACCTTGGTCGGTTTCAAACGCAGGCCATTGACCGCGCGCTGCATGGCCAGCATCGTGGCCTGCAAGATGTTGAACTGGTCGATTTCCTCAACGGATGCCAGCGCAACGGAACAGCAGAGCGCTTTGGCCCGTATTTCATCGTACAGCTGCTCACGTCTGGCAGCGGTCAAGGCCTTGGAATCAGCCAACCCCTTGATGGGCGCGCGATCATTCAGGATCACGGCCGCAGCCACCACAGGTCCGGCCAGCGGCCCCCGCCCAGCCTCGTCCACACCGGCGATCAGCCCGGGCACATCCCAGGCCAGCTTGGCTTGTTCAGCCTTCAAGAACTTTTTCGATCGCATCGGTGGCCAACTGGGCGGTGTCGCGCTTCAAGGTGTGGTGCATCGCTTCAAAACGAAGCTGCAAAGCAGCGATTCTCTCAGGAGAATCGAGCCACTCAAGCACAGAATGCGCCAAAGCCTTCGGCGTGGCCGCATCCTGGAGCAACTCGGGCACCACAAATTCACCACTCAGGATGTTGGGCAAACCGACCCAGGGCTGCAGCTGTTTGCGTTTCATCATGCGCCACGACAAAGGGTGCATGTTGTAAGCGATCACCATGGGACGCTTGAACAAAGCCGCTTCAAGAGTGGCCGTGCCGCTGGCGATGAGGGTCACGTCGCAGGCGGCCAAGGCATCGTGCGACCGACCAGCGAGAACCTGAATGGATGGACCCAGCCCGCTGGCTTTTGCCATCGCCAACAGACGATCCCGTTGTGCGGGCACCGCCGGCAAGACAAAGCGAATGCCGGGTCGCGCCTTCAGCAACAAGGACGCCGCCTCCAGAAAACGCTCCCCGACATAAGCGATCTCCGAAGACCGGCTGCCAGGCAACAAAGCCACCACCATATCCTCTTCACCCAGGCCCAGCGTCCGGCGAGCGGCTCGCCGGTCCGGTTCCAGCGGGATCACGTTCGCCAAAGGATGGCCCACATAGCTGGCTCCGATACCGTGCCTTGCCAACAGGTCGGGTTCAAAAGGAAAAATGCACAAGACGTGATCGGCTGCAGCTCGGATCTTCTCGATGCGGTTGGCGCGCCAGGCCCAGATCGAGGGGCAGATGAAGTGCACCGTCTTGATGCCCTGCTCCCGCAATCCGGCCTCAAGACCCAGGTTGAAATCCGGCGCATCGATGCCCACAAACAGGGCCGGCGGGTCATCCAGCAAACGTCGCTTGAGCTGGCGTCGGATACCGGCAATTTCAGGGTAATGCCGCAAGACTTCGATGTAGCCCCGAACAGCCAGTTTCTCCTGGGGCCACCAGCTCTCGAAGCCGTGGGCCTGCATGGCTGGGCCGCCAATGCCCTGCGTCCGCAAGGCTGGCCACCGGGCCTTCAACCCATCGAGCAACAAGCCTGCGAGGAGATCCCCTGAGGTTTCCCCTGCGACCATGGCAAACGGCCGATCGACCACGGATGACGCCATGGATTTCAGCGCGCAATACCGTTGGTGGCCTGGCCCAGAAAACCCTCCATCAAGGCCACATCGGCGGCGGCCTCTGGTGCCGTGTCGACCAACCGGGCAATGGCTGCTCTCGCATCGGCCAGCGTCTTGCCCTGGCGGTACAGCAGCTTGTGCATTTCACGGATGGCCGCGATGCGGGCCGACGAAAAGTCGCGGCGGCGCAAACCGACCAGGTTGACACCCCGCACCGCCAACGGATGGCCGTCGACCACCATGAAAGGGGGCACATCCTGTCCGACATGGCTGGCAAAGCCAATCATGCTGTGGGCGCCGATGTTCATGCGCTGCAAGATGCCCGTGAGGCCACCAATGGTGACCCAGTCGCCCACTTTCACGTGGCCGCCCAGGGTGGCATTGTTGGCCATGGTGATCTGGTTGCCCAGCTGGCAATCGTGAGCGATATGAACGTAGGCCATGATCCAGTTGTCGCTGCCTACCCGGGTGACCCCCGCGTCTTGCGCGGTCCCGATGTTGAACGTGCAGAACTCGCGAATGGTGTTGCGGTCACCAATGATCAGCTCGCAAGGCTCCCCCGCGTACTTCTTGTCCTGCGAGATGGCGCCAATGGAGTTGAACTGGAAGATACGGTTGTCTTGTCCGATGGTGGTGTGACCTTCGATCACACAGTGGGGACCAATGGTGGTGCCCGCCCCAACACGCACATGCGGTCCCACGACGGTATAAGCGCCCACCGTCACCGAACTGTCCAGGTCAGCCGCAGGGTCCACCACAGCGGTGGCATGAATTCGACTCACGTGTCCGCCCTCCGCGCTCAGGCGATGGTGCGCATGGTGCACATCAGCTCAGCCTCGCAGGCGACCGCATCGCCCACGTAACACGTGCCTTTGAACTTGAATATGCCCGCTTTCGAGCGCTCCAGCGTGACATCCATGAGCAATTGATCCCCAGGCTCAACCGGGCGTTTGAAACGTGCACCGTCAATACCGGCAAAGTAATAGACGCTGTTGTCATCCAGGGTTTTGCCCATGGCGTCAAACGACAAGATCGCCGCGGCCTGGGCCATGGCCTCAAGCATCAATACCCCTGGCATCACGGGACGGTGCGGAAAGTGCCCGAGAAAGTACGGTTCGTTGATCGAGACGTTCTTGATGGCCTTGATGCGCTTGCCCTGCTCGATCTCCAGCACACGATCCACCAGGAGAATCGGATATCGGTGGGGCAGGAGCTTGAGAATCTGGTGGATATCGATCATGGGTTTTCTGACGGCGCAAGCGCCGCTTTTGCAATGGCTTGTTCGACCGCCTTGAGGCGTTCACGCAAGCGGTTGAGTTGTTTGAGGGAGGCAGCGTTTTTCTCCCACGACGCATTGTCGTCGATCGGGAACATGCCGGTGTAGTGCCCAGGCTTGCTGATGGATCGCGTCACCACAGTTCCGGCAGAAATATTCACACGGTCCGCGAGTGTCAGGTGACCCAGCACGATCGCGCCGCCCCCCACCGTGCAATGGGCTCCGATGTGTGCACTGCCAGCGACCCCCACACAACCGGCCATGGCCGAATGGGCACCGATGTGTACGTTGTGTCCGATCTGGATCAGGTTGTCCAGCTTCACACCGTCTTCGATCACCGTATCGTCCAGGGCACCCCGGTCGATGCAGGTGTTGGCACCGATCTCGACATCGTCGCCAATGCGAACGGCACCGAGCTGTTCGATCTTGACCCATTGCCCCTGATGAGGAGCAAAGCCGAAACCATCGGCACCGATGACGACACCGGAGTGCACGATGCAGCGCTGGCCAATGGAACACCCCTCACCGAGGGTCACATGCGCAGACAGGTGCGATTCCGCACCAACCACCGCGCCAGCGCCCACCACGCAGTGGGGACCAAGGCGCGCACCCGCCTCAATGCGGGCACCCGGCCCGATCACACAAAAAGCCGCCACATCCACCCCGTCGGCAACGGTCGCATCGGGATCGATGGAAGACTGTGGATGGATGCGAGGCGCGGACGCCGGCGCATGCTGACGCCGCCACCATTGGGTGAGGCGGGCAAAGTAGAGATAGGGGTCGCCTGTAACGATGCAGGCCCCACGGGCACTGGCGACCGCTTGCAAGGCCGGCGGCACAATCAGCACACCGGCGCGCGTGGACGCAATCTGGTGTGCATAGCGCGCCTGCGCCACGAACGCGATCTCGTTGGGC
>JBFHEQ010000294.1:0-4805 GCA_041584075.1 Hydrogenophaga sp. | reverse complement strand
GCCCGGGTTGATGTCCTTGACCAACACCGTGCCGGCTTCGGTTCCATCGGTCTTCCACAGCTCGTTGCCGTTGATGCCGTCGTTGGCCGAGAAGAACAGCGCGCCGTTGAGTTGCGTGAATCCAAAGGGAGCGCTGTCGGTCGCTCCTGGCCTGATGTCCTTGACCAACACCGTGCCGGCTTCGGTTCCATCGGTCTTCCACAACTCGTTGCCGTTGATGCCGTCGTTGGCCCGGAAGAACAGCACCCCATCGAACACGGTGAATACAAAGGGGAAGCTGCTGTTCGCGCCCGGGTTGATGTCCTTGACCAACACCGTGCCGGCTTCGGTGCCGTCGGTCTTCCACATCTCAAAGCCCTTGATGCCGTCAGAGGCCCTGAAGTACAGCGCGCCGTTGAACAGCGTGAAATTTGAAGGGGAACTGCTCTTCGATCCCGGCCTGATGTCCTTGACCAACACGGAGCCGGCTTCGGTTCCATCGGTCTTCCACAGCTCGCCGCCGTTGCTGTTGTTTTCCGCCCGGAAATAGGTTTCACCGTTGAGCACGGTGAAACCAGAGGGGTCACTGCCGTTTGCACCCGGGTTGATGTCCTTGACCAATACGGTGCCGGCTGCCGTGCCATCGGTCGCCCACAGCTCGACGTCATGGGTGCCGTCGCTGGCCTGGAAGTGCAGCGGCGCGGCAAAGCCGAAGCTGCTGTTCAACACGTAGTACCCCACGCCTTCGAAAGTGAAGTTGTTGCTCAGCGTGTCTTGCACGCGCTGGCGCTCGGATTCGCTGGCGGTGTAGAAATGGGTGCCGGCTCGGGGCTGGAAGAAGCGGTAGAGCGGGGTGAGGCCTGCGCCCGCCACCTGGCTGGCGAAGTAGGCGACACCTTCCAGCCTGAACTGCGGCAGGCCGGCTTCGATGGCGGCCCGCTCGTTTTCGCTGATGGTGAAGAAGTGCACGCCGGTTTGCGTGTTGAAGAAACGGTAGACCGGCTTCAGACCGGGGGAGGCACTGGAGGCGGCCTTGAAGGCCTCGCCCTCGAAGGTGAAAACCGGCAAGTTGGCTATGACGGCATCGCGTTCGGTGGTGCTGGTGGTGAAGAAGTGGGTGCCGGTCTGGGTGTTGAAGAAACGGAAAACCGGCAACAGCTGGGCGTTGGCCTTTTGGGCAACCTGGCCTGATTTGAAAGCGGCCAACGGGGCAGGTTGATCGGCGCTGAGTGGTGTATCGGGCGAGATCGACTCGGCTACGAACAGGGCGTCTTCTAGCTCCTGGGTATTCAATTTGGCGCCCAGTGCCTGGCGCTGCACCGACTCGGCGGCTGTGGGGGGCGTGCTGTCGTAGGCCAGTGCGGAGGCGATGTCGCTGTCATTACTGCCGCCACCGCAAGCCGTGAGCAGCGCGGCGGTGCTGGCGGCGAGGGCCAGGTGGCGCAGTTGGATGACGAGGTGAGGCTGGGAAATGAGCGTCATGGGGTGTGTCCTGGGATATGGCAAGAAACGGGGCTGCGGCAGCGGAGGGGGCGTGAATCGGGCTCGTTTGTGCTTGCGCCATTCGGCGCCCATCGGTGATGCCGGCTTCCCTCGTCAGCTGTGCCTGTTCATCAAGAACGAGCGCTCTTGCGTTTTGGATGCATTGGCGCGCAAATTTTTTGTGGGCTGAGGAAAACGGTGGAGGCTGGGCGCTTCTCGGTAGGCAACACCGCAGAACAGATCGCTTGCAACTGTTTTTCATTCTCATTTGGGGTGTCGGATCACCGATAGCCCCAAAATTGGGGTCATCGGCGAACGCAACGCCGCCTAGTCAAGGTACCCCCACCTGTTTAAGCTCTCACCCATGGTTTCTCTCTCTCCCGTCTCTTCGGTCAAAAGCGCTGCCGACGAAGCACCGGCCATCACTGTTGCGGTGATCGAAGATGAAACCCATTTGCGAAAGATGTTCGAGCTGGCGATCGCCGCCGACCCGGGCCTGCAATTGGCCTTCAGCGCACAAAGCGTGGCCCAGGCCAAGGCACTGGCGCAGACGCACGCAGCCCAGGTGTATCTGGTAGACCTGGGGCTGCCCGATGCCGACGGGCGCGAGTTCATTCGTTGGGTGACAGAAAACCAGCCTGCTGCATTTGCCATGGTGGTGACTGTTTTTGGCGACGACGAACACATCGTCAGCAGCTTTGCCGCAGGCGCGGTGGGCTATTTGCTGAAAGATGCCCCAGCGGATGAGATTGCCCAACACATTGCGGAGATGGTGGGCGGTGGATCGCCCATCAGTCCGAGTGTGGCGCGGCGCCTGCTGCAACACTTCAAAGTGCAACAGGCGTCACTGGCGAACCGCACCAGCCCGCAGTCACCGACGCCTTACCCGTCTGAGCAGGCGCTCAGTCCGCGTGAACATGAAGTCTTGTGCCTCATCGAAAAGGGTTTGACCTATGAGGAAATTGCGCAGGTTCTGGGAATCACCTGGCACACGGTGACGGGCTATTTGCGCAGGGTGTACCGCAAGCTGGAGGTGAACTCGCGGGGCGAAGCGGTGTTCGAGGCGCGGCAGCGCGGACTGCTTTGAGCGTGGACTGACGGTGCGTTCGCTATGGACCTATGGCAGGCTGCTGACCGCCTTTGCGCTGGTATTGCTGGTGCTGGCGGGCACTCGCCTGATCGAGTTTCAGGCACTCAATAGTGAGAAGGATGGAGGCGCACTGATCGCCATCGAGACCGCCACTGTTCACGAAGCAAGCGAGCCGACGCGCTCTTTCGACGTGCAGCTCCCGGTTCGCAAGCACCGCGATCGGCGGGAGGTTGTCCAGCTTCGCGCTGTGTCCGCTTTTGAGCTGGAACAACTCCCGGCGGGCCATGCGCCGTGGAAGCTGTATGTTGAGTCGTTTCACGATGGCGGGCGCCTGAAAGTCAACGGGACGGTGGTGGCAGAGTTGCCCGTATCCGACGCCGAGATCACCGTGCGTCAGTTGAGTCCACTGCGGTTGAACGTACCGCCTGGCGTGCTGCGTGCAGGACACAACGTCATTGAGCGTGAATGGGCGTTGCATGAAAACCTGTTGCTGATGCCGCGCATGGCAATCGGCGAGGCGAAAAGCATCCAGGCGCTGTTCGCGACACGGGATTTTGCCTACCGCGTGCTGCCGGGGGTCACTTTCGTCGCGGCGCTTGTTCTGGCACTCATCATGTTCAGCATTTATTTGAGCAACCGCGACCTCAAGGCCTATCTATGGGTGACCTTGAGCGGGTTGGGCTTTTGCGGCGTAGACCTCACGTTTCTTGTGCGCAGCGTTCCCTCGTATCTGTTCCCCTACTGCCAGCTGGCTGTCTACGTTTCCGGCAGTGCGTTCATCCTTGGCACCTACTACTTCTTGCTTGAGGTCAGCGGGGTGGATGCGGCCCGGTACCGGCGCTGGACGCTTTCACTTTGCGCATTGTTCTGCGCGGTATTTTTCGGCTACCACCTTTGGACAGGCAATACGTCTGCACCGGTGTTCACGCACACCATCCTGTTGCTTTTGGCCTGCTTTACGCCGCTGCCTTTGCTCGCGTTGCTGCGCAGCTTGTTCCGGCAATTTCAATGGCGCATGGCAGTCTTGCTGCTGATCGCGCTGGCGGCCTTCTGGATCAATGTGATGGACATGACCACCATGAACGCAGGCAACAGCACGGCGCAAAACGGGTACTTGCTCCAGATGTTTGTGCTTGTGTGGTTCCTGTCGATCTGCGCATTTCTGATCACCGATTTTTCCAAATCCCTGGCAGCGCAACGCGCCCAGACCGCCTCCATGGCGCGGGAGCTCGCTGTGCAGAGAACAGAGTTGTCGCGACTGCACGCCATGGAGCGTGAGGCACAGGCAGTTCAGGCGGCCGCTCAGGAGCGCAGTCGCATCATGCAGGACATGCACGATGGCCTGGGCTCCCAGCTTGTGAGCTCGCTCGTCATGGCGCGGGCCGGCGAGCTCGACAGCACCCAAACCTGCGATTTGCTGCGCAGCTGTATCGATGACCTGCGACTGGCCATCGACACGTCACATGACTCGGAAGGCTCCCTGTTGCTGGCCCTGGGTAACCTGCGGTTTCGCATGCAGCCAAGGCTCAAGGCCGCAGGCATCACCCTGTATTGGGAAACGCACACGCAACATTCGCGGCCTGTGCAGTTGCTTGCGCAAGATCAGCTCCCGGTGTTGCGCATCGTCCAGGAGAGCTTGACCAACGTGCTCAAACACGCCCGCGCGAAGCGCATTAAGGTAGAGGTCAGCCACGCCGAAACCGGGTTGGTCATCCGCATTGAAGATGACGGGCAGGGCTTCGATGTGGATGCGGCAAAGGGCTGTGCCACGGGCAAAGGACTCAACAGCCTGGACAAACGGGCACGCGTACTGGGTGCGCAGTTGCAGATTGAGAGTTCAGAGCATGGCAGTGTTGTGTGGCTCAGACTGCCTTTGCCGGGCTAGAGGTGCGGAGCATCCCCGGGACACCCATAAGCCCATGCCAGCACCTCATCACCGGCGAACTTCGACGTCTCACTGGTCTGCCCTGACGACAAGCTCAGTAGGTGTAGCCACTGCGCTTGGTTTCGGCTGCGGCTTGTTGGGCCGCCGGCTGAACGATGTGCCACACGCCGCCGCTGCCGTCTCCGGCTCGCTGGCCCGTGGCGCTATCGCCCACGAAGTAATACAGCGGCTTGCCTTTCCAGGCCCATTGCTGGGTGTTGCCGCTGGTCAGGCGGGTCGCCGCACTGTGCACCTCGGCGCCAGGCGCTGCATCGGCGGCGTAAGCAGGCCAGGCCTTCAGGCATTTGTCGGCGCAGTTGCTCTGGTTGG
>JBFHEQ010000293.1:0-4829 GCA_041584075.1 Hydrogenophaga sp. | reverse complement strand
GTGGCCAACACGCCTTCTTCCGCGCTGGGGTCCACCCGCGACAAGCCCGACCTGAAGTACTGCCAGGACATCTTCAAGGTTTTGAAGGCGCACGAGATCGAGCACTTCTTCTACATCGGTGGCAACGACTCGTCGGACACGGTGCGCATCGTGTCGGAAGAAGCGCGTAAGGCGAACTACCCGCTGCGCAGCATCCACATTCCCAAGACGATCGACAACGATCTGGTCGGCAGCGACCACACGCCGGGCTTTCCGTCGGCCGCGCGCTTTGTGGCCCAGGCCTTTGCCGGTGCCAACCTCGACAACGCGGCGCTGCCGGGCGTATATGTGGGCGTGGTGATGGGCCGCCATGCAGGCTTTCTGACCGCGGCATCGGCGCTGGGCAAGAAGTTCGACGACGATGGACCGCACCTGATCTATCTGCCTGAGCGGGCATTCGACATCCCCAGGTTTCTGGCCGATGTCAAAAGCACTTACGACCGGCTGGGCCGCTGCGTGATCGCGGTGAGTGAGGGCATTCACGATGCCGCAGGCCAGCCCATCATCACCCAGCTGGCGAAAAACATCGAGAAGGACGCACACGGCAATGTGCAGCTCTCGGGCTCGGGCGCCCTGGCCGATGTGTTGTGCGAAGCAATCAAATCACGACTCGGCATCAAGCGCGTGCGCGGCGACACCTTTGGCTACTTGCAGCGCAGCTTCATTGGCTGCGTGTCTGATGTGGACCAGCGCGAGGCGCGCGAGGTGGGTGAGAAGGCGGTGCAGTACGCCCTGTGGGGCAAGGTCGATGGTTCGGTGGCGATCAAGCGCACCGGCTTTTATTCGGCCGATTACGAGCTGCTGCCGCTGAGCGCGGTGGCCGGCAAGACTCGGGTGATGGAAGACGAGTTCATCGCCCCCAATGGCACCGACGTGACCGACGCGTTTCGCATGTACCTGCGGCCTTTGCTGGGTTCGCGCATGCCCGATGCCTTCCGTCTGCGGCCGAATCCGGTGGCCAAGGTGTTGAACCGGGCGTAATACAGAGCCACCTGCCGTGCCTGTCACTGGTGGCTCGCCGCACCGGGGTCCTGGCCCTCTACGCCCCGGAGAATTCGCGCCGACCTCTGGTCACCTCTGTTGCCACGCCACGCCACGCCAAGCCAAAGCGGCGACCGTGGCACAACCAGCACGTCGTGCCGGCTTGTCCTGGTGGCTACCCCATTCGCAACGTCGCTGTGCGGTAATTCTCGGCGGTCTGGGTGGTGTGGGTGAGCGAAGGGTGGCTGCAAACTAGAATTCCGCTCACGGTCTGCAATGACCCGCAGAACGCATGGCGCTTGGGCCGGCGGAGCCAACAAGGTCAGGCAGTGGTGAAAGGGGGCATGTCGGTTGCTGAACTGGTGGTCTGGGCAGGCATGGCCGGCGCTGTGGGTGTGCTGTGCCTGATCGCCTTTGGGGACTGGCTGGTACAACGCACCGCCGATACCGCCCGTGGCCTGGCCTTTATTTCGATGATGGGCGGTGCTGCTGTCCTGATGTCGGGGTTGCCGGAGCAGGTGTGGCCTTCGCTGGACCCTTTGATGCTGCTGCCCCTCAAAGCAACGCTGGGACCGCTGAGTGGTGCGTTGGCCTTGGGCTACCTGGGGGCCTGGCTGGAGGCTGGCCACAGCGAGTCCTGGATCCGGCGGGCCCTGTGGCTGGGGAGCTTTTTGCTGGTGATGGGGTCGGTGGGGCTGGCGTCGCTGGCCGTGTTGACCGAAGGGCGCTTTGTGCACCAGGTGCTTGTCGCCTCGGCCGTGATGAATTTGCTCATGGTCGGCTTGGCGCTGGTGGTGAGCGCGCGGGGTGTGTTGCTGGGAGACCGGTTGGCGCGCTGGATGGTGGTGGCTTGTGTCTGCCTCGGCGTGGCGGTTGTCGGCTTGTACGCCAAAGGTCTGGCGGTGGCCGGGCCAGGCGTTTTTTTCTGGTTTTGCTCGGCGCTGTTCTTCGTGGCCTATTTCCTGATTGCGATCGCCTTGACGATACAGCGCAACCGGGAAGAGCGGCGTCTGCGCCACCTGGCCGCCGGCTTGTCGGCGCCAGACTATTCCATTCCCATGGCACAGGGGCCTTTGTTGATTCCCCGGGTGGCCGATGCGATGTGGCGCAGCCAGCGGCTGGAGCGACCGTGCGTGGTGGCGGCCCTGGTGGTGCGCAATCTGTACGAACTGGGGGAACAGGCCGAACAAGGTTTTGAGACCCAGATTCTCGCTGTGCTCGCCGCACGCGTGCGCCGGCATGTGGGTTTTCGCAACGTGGTGGGCCTCTACCACCCGCGCTGTTTTGTCCTGGCGGTGTCACCGGGCCAGGATCCACGGCGCGGGGAGCTATTGGTAGAGACCTTGTTGCAATCGGTGTGCGAGCGCGTTAGGGTAGGTGCAACCGATCAGCACTTCGATTTTTGGCCCAATGTGGGCGTGGGGGTGGTCGATGTGACGCAGTCGCCGATGGGGGCTCTGGCCGCCATCAACCGCGCCGAGCAGTTGGCGCTGGAGGGGCCGGCACGAAGCAACTGGGCGGCGAGCGATGCGCACACTGAGACCTGGCCCTCGCCTCTTTGAGCGGGTCCGACGGCACCATCGGCTGTGGTTTTCCGGCTTCGATGGCCAGGGCCTCAGTCAGGTTCAAGTCTTGAAGTGTTCACAGGCCCTTGCCCATTGACCCGTCAACCACCGGAGCACGCCATGCAATCGACCACTTTGCCCACCTTTCGTTTCCCCGAGGGCACCCACATTGCCCGGGCGCAGCCCTCCGCCGGCCAGCCGGTGACGCTGGAATCCCCCGCGCGGGCCGTGATGACCGATCTGACCCACGTGCGCGCCGCCACCATCAGCCCCGAGACGCCCTTGGTGCAGGCCCGAGAGACCATGATTTACCAGGGGGTGCGCCTGCTGTTTGTGGTGAGCCAGATGCCCGACGTGGCCGGGCTGATCACGAGCACCGACCTGGAAGGCGAACGCCCGATGCAGGTCCAGGCGAGCCGTGGCGCCAAGTACGAAGAGCTGGTGGTGTCCGACGTCATGTCGCCCCTGACCACGCTGGATGCCATCGACCTGGCTGACCTGGCCCATGCCGATGTGGGCAAAGTGGTGAACACGCTCCAGCAGCTGGGACGGCGCCACCTGTTGGTGATCGAAAAAGCCCGCGACCTTGACGGCGCACCACGGGTTCGTGGTGTGATTTCGCAGGCCCAGGTGGAGCGGCAGCTGGGGAACCAGATTGCGGTGGTGGAGGTCGCCCACAACTTCGCCGAAATCAGCGCCTCGCTCTCAACGGCCTGAGGTTCGACACATGCCATCCCGCCCCACCGGTGGCGGAATGGCAGGGGTTGGTGTCAGCCCATTTCCTTGAACGAGGTGAGTGGCGCCAGCGCCGGGAACTGCGCCGTGCGTTTCTCTTTCATGGCCGTGATCGACTCGACCACGTGGTTGTTGCTCCAGATCGCCGCCTGCAGCCAGCCCATCTGGCGCAGGCTGTCTTCGGTGGAGTGGTCGCGGGTGTAGTCGATGGCCTGCTTGGTGCCCCAGATGGCGATCGGTGGCTTGCTGGCGATTTCCTTGGCGCACTGCAGGGCGGCGGCCACCATGGCTTCGGGCGTGTCAAACACTTCGTTGACCAGGCCATAGGCCAGCGCCTTGCTGGCGGGCATGCGGCGCCCGGTGTAGGCGAGCTCTTTCACCACCGCCAGGGGCACCAGCTTGGGCAGGCGCTGCAAGGTGCCCACGTCGGCCACCATGCCGATGTTGATTTCCTGGATGCAGAAGAAGGCGTCGGCCGTGGCGTAGCGGATGCAGCCTGCCGTGACCATGTCCACCGCCCCGCCAATGCAGCCCCCCTGGATCGCGAAGATCACCGGGATGCGCAGGGTTTCAATCTTGGTGAAGGTGGCCTGCATGTCGCCCAGCGTGTCGAACATGGTGGCGCGGCCTTCGGGGCTCTTGTCGTTCATCTGGATGGCGCCGGTGAAGGTCTCCAGTGCCATGCCGGCCGAAAAGTGTTTGCCGGTGCTGCTGATCACCAGGGCGCGGGCCGTGCCCTCGCGGTGAATTTTCGTGAGGATGTCGTCGAGCTCGCGCCAGAAGGTGGGGTGCATGGTGTTGAGCGCCTCGGGGCGGTTCAGCACCAGGTGGGCCACATGGTCGTCAGTCAAGCTCAGGGAAAAGCAGGTCGGTGTAGTCATCGGTGGGTCTCTCTCGGGCGGTCTTCGCCGGGTTGGATGTGCTCTCACTGTAGCCGGCCCCCGGGGCCCCTTCTGTCCCGGGTTTGACGAGCTTGCCCACGCGCACGCCCAGCAGGCGGATGCGCCGTGTCAGGTCCACGCGCTTGAGGCACAGGCCGGCATGGCGGCGGATGCTGGCCGCGTCGGCGGTGAAACTGTCGATGGTGGTGTCGCGCGTCACGCTCTGGAAGTTGTCGTAGCGCAGTTTGATGCCGATGGTTTTGCCAGCGTATCCCTTGCGCTGCAGGTCGGCCGCCACCTGCTCACACAGGCGGGTGAAGACCGCACCCAGTTCGGCGCGGTCGCGCACCGCGTGCAGATCGCGCTCGAAGGTGGTTTCGCGGCTCATGCTCACCGGCTCGCTTTCGGTGACCACCGGGCGGTCGTCCCGCCCCCAGCTCACCTCGTGCAACCAGGCGCCGTAGCTCTTGCCGAAGGTGTTGATCAGCCAGTTCCGCTCCTTGGCCGCCAGATCGCCGATGGTGTGGATACCGTGTTTCTGCAATTTTTCGTCGGCCTTGGGGCCCACGCCGTTGACCTTGCGGCAGGGCAGCGGCCAGATCAGGGTTTGCAGGTCGTCCATCGTGAC
>JBFHEQ010000292.1:0-4839 GCA_041584075.1 Hydrogenophaga sp. | reverse complement strand
AGCACATGTTCGTCTTTGTTCATGCGCAGTTCGTGAGGCTTGCCGTCCAGCACCACGGTGAGGGCAACCTCACCCTCCGTGCGCATCGCCGGGTGCCCCAGCACCGCAGTCTTGCGCTGGGCTGCGGGCAGCGCTTCCAGTGTGGGGGATGTGAAGCGCTCGGTGTGCAACCGGTCCGGGCGCAGTCCGGCGTCGAGCAGTGCTTTCTCCGTGGACTCGATCATGGCCTCGGGCCCACAAACGAAGACCTCGTCCATGCTGCCCATCGGCAGCAGCGTGGCGATCAACTGGCGGACCTTGTCGCCATCGATGCGACCTTCCAGCAGGGGCACTTCCTGGGCCTGGCGCGAGAGCACATGGATCAGGGTCAACCGGCCAGGGTAGCGGTCTTTGAGGTCTTGCAGCGCCTCGTTGAACATCACGCTGTCCATGCGGCGGTTGCCATAGACCAGGGTGAACTTGGCGTCAGGCGACGCTTCCAGCGTGCTGGCCATGATGGACAGAATGGGCGTGATGCCCGAGCCGGCGGCAAAACCCACTCGGTGCAGGGCGCGCGGCTTGTGGACGGTGAATCGGCCATCGGGCGGCATCGCAGCCAGGTGGTCGCCCGCCTTGAGTGCGGTGGCGGCCCAGTTGGAAAACACGCCACCTTCCACCGGCCGAATGCCCAGCGTGAGCTCGCCCTGACGTGTCAACAGGCTGCTGGGGCTGCTGATCGAATAGCTGCGCCGCACCTCCTGCCCGTTGATGGTGGCGCGAACGGTCAGAAACTGCCCGGGTTCGAAGGCAAAGGCTTCACGCTGTTCCGGGGGAATCGCCAGCGTGACGGCCACGGAGCCGGCCGCTTCAGGGCTGATCCGCGAAACGGGCAGGTCGTGGAATCGAGGGGTCGCTGTCATGTCTGTTTTCCAGTGTTAAGAACAAATGCTGGCACAGGGGAGTCTTCATCCAGAGCGTCGCGGAACCGGCTCTGCCGGGCCGCCAACGCTGCCCCCTTGAGGGGGTGACGGGCGAAGCTCGGCATCTAGTAAGGCTTGAAATAGTCAAAGGGCTCCAGGCAGTCCAGGCACTTGTAGAGGGACTTGCAGGCCGTGGAGCCAAAGGGTGAGGTCTCGGTGGTGTTGCTGGATCCACACTGCGGGCAAGGCACAGACACGGCGCGCGTCGCGTGGCGGCTGAACTTCACCGTGCCATGGCTGGTGTTGGCGGCGCTGCCGCACTGGGGCGGGGCAATGCCATAGACGCGCAACTTTTCGCGCGCGGCCTCGTTCATCCAGTCGGTGGTCCAGGCGGGTGAGAGCTGGGTGACCACCCGTGCCTTCAAACCTGCGGCGGCGAGGGCGGCATGGATGTCGTCTTCGATCTGCTCCATGGCCGGGCAGCCGCTGTAGGTGGGTGTGATCACCACTTCGGCCATGCCGTCGTCGCCCAGGCGAACGTCGCGCAAAATGCCCAGTTCGGTCAGCGAAACCACGGGAATCTCCGGGTCGGCGAGATGGGCGATCGCGGCAGCAATGGCGTCCAGGCAGGTCGCGTGGCCGGTTGATTCCGTCGTCGTGGCGTTCATGTGCGAGCGAACCCGTCTTTCACCACGCGCCCTGCGGGTGGGCTCGGGCCAAGCTTTGCATTTCGGCCAGCAGGAAGCCGAGGTGCTCCGAGTGCACGCCCACATGGCCTTGTGCAACATAGCCCACGTGCGGCTGGTCATGGCGCCCTTGCAGCGTGGCTTCGGTCAGGGTTTCGCTGACGATGGCGTTCCAGTCCTCGCGCAGCGTTGCCACACAGACCCCGGAACCATTGGCCACGGCAGCATCTTCGGCCGGGTGGGGGGACCAGAACGCTTCGCAGTAGGGCAAGAGGTGGTCCATGGCCGCCTGGGCGCGCTGGTGAGACTCTTCGGTGCCATCCCCGAAGCGCACCACCCAGTCGCTGGCATGGCTCAGGTGGTAGCGCGCTTCTTTCAACGACTTGGCCGCGATGCCGGCCAGCTGTTTGTCGACAGAGGTCAACAACGATTGCCACACCAGCACCATGAGCGCGCTGTAGAGGAAATTGCGGGCGATGGTGGTGGCGTAGTCGCGCTCGGCAGAGGCATAACCCACCAGTGGGCCGTGGTGCGGCAGCTCCAGCAGGGTGTGGTTGCGGAACTCGGCGGTGTCCCGAAAGTAGGCCAGCGTGTCTTCGGTGATCCTGCCCTGGTCGCGGGCACCCGTGAGGTGCGCGAAGCGCTGAGACAGAACAGGGTCGGCGTTGATCATGGCGGCCGCATGCTGGTACAGCATTCGGGCTTGGCCAATCAGGTCCAGGCTGTTGTTGGCCAGTGCCAGGTCTTCTTCCAGAATGGGTCCGTGGCCACACCATTCGGCGTTGCGCTGGCCGAGCACCAGGGCGTTGTCGGCCAGGTGCAGGATGTAATCAATGTTGGTTTTCATGTTGCGGCGTTGCGAGAAGGTTTCAGGCCAGGCGCCTGCGCGGCTGAAGGCATCGAAGCGAAACGCACGGCGAGCCGCCGCAACAACGCCTGAAGCCTTCGCAGTAGCCGCTCACATGTGCCCCACTTCGTCCGGGATGTTGTAAAAGGTCGGGTGTCGGTACACCTTGTCGGCCGCCGGGTCGAAGAAACTGTCTTTGCTGTCTGGCTCGCTGCACGTGATCGCCGTCGAGGGCACGACCCAGATGCTCACGCCCTCTTGCCGGCGGGTGTACACATCGCGCGCCATCTGCAGCGCGTGGCGGGCATCGCTGGCGTGCAGGCTGCCGCAGTGTTTGTGCTCCAGGCCCTGCTTGCTGCGCACAAACACCTCCCAAAGCGGCCACTCTTTCAATGCCGGTGTGTTCATGCCGCCTCCTTGTGTGCTCGTTGCTGTTGTTTGCGCGCATGGGCCAGGGCCGCATCGCGCACCCACTGCCCCTGCTCGTGGGCTTTCACACGTGTCGCCAGGCGCTCCTTGTTGCAGGGGCCGTGGCCGTTGACCGTGGCCCAGAACTCGTCCCAGTCGATGGCGCCGTAATCAAAGTGACCACGTTCTTCGTTCCACTTCAGGTCGGGGTCTGGCAGGGTGACACCCAGCACTTTGGCTTGCGGCACGGTCGCATCGACAAATTTCTGGCGCAGATCGTCGTTGGAGATGCGCTTGATGCCCCAGCGCATGCCCTGGGCGCTGTTGGGGCTGTCGGCATCGGGTGGGCCAAACATGGCCAGACACTTCCACCAGGTGCGGTTCACCGCGTCTTGCACCATGGCCTTTTGTTCAGGTGTGCCTTTTTCCATCATCACCAGCAGCCCTTCATAGCCCTGGCGCTGGTGGAAGCTTTCTTCCTTGCACACGCGGATCATGGCCCGCGCATAAGGGCCGTAAGAACAGCGGCATAGCGGGATCTGGTTCATGATGGCGGCGCCATCCACCAGCCAGCCAATCACGCCCACATCGGCCCAGTTCAGGGTGGGGTAATTGAAAATGGAGCTGTACTTGGCCTTGCCTGAGTGCAGGCCTTCGAGCATCTGGTCGCGGCTGGTGCCCAGGGTTTCGGCCGCACTGTAGAGGTAGAGCCCGTGACCGGCTTCGTCCTGTACCTTCGCAATCAGAATGGCTTTGCGCTTCAGGCTGGGCGCGCGCGATATCCAGTTGCCTTCCGGCAGCATGCCCACGATCTCGCTGTGGGCGTGCTGGCTGATCTGGCGCACCAGTGTCTTGCGGTAGGCCTCAGGCATCCAGTCGCGGGGCTCGATCTTGCCATCGGCATCGATCACGGCGTCGAAGTGGGTTTGCAGCGCCTGATCGGCTGCGTTCAGCGGTTGCACGACAGCCTTGCCCTTGGGCTGGGCATCTTTGTCGGCGGTGGAAAAAGATTGGGTGTACACGCGGTTCTCCTGCTAGGCCCGTTGGCAGAGGGAAAACCGCAGTGTATCGAATTAACCGACCGATCGGTTGGTTAATTCCTGGCCGGAAGGTCGGGGTTTCTACCGAGTGCCCGGTTCGTTCAGCCGCCCACGTCCAGCGTCTGGCCTTTTCCACGCCCCCGGCCCAATACGTTCAGCAACTGGGGCAAGGCCTGTTGCAGAGTGCCCTTGAGGGTGTGCGGGGGGTTGATGACGAACATGCCGCTGGCGGTGAGGCCAGGACGGTCATCGGGGCCGTCCGCCGGGTCTTGTCCGATGGCGAGCGTGGCGTGCAGCCAAGGGCGCTGGGCCTGGTTGCTGAGCGTTTTCAGGCGCCGCGGGAGATCGTGCGCTTCGGGCCGGGGAATGATGGGGTACCAGACCAGGAAAGTGCCCGTGGGAAAGCGTTTGACCGCCTCTTGAATGTTGGCACTTACTTTCCCGTAGTCGCTCTTGATTTCGTAACTGGGGTCGATCAGGACCAGCGCACGACGGGAACCGGTGGCCGAAGGCGGCGGTGGCAGCAAGGGCATCAGGCCGGCAAATCCGTCTTGCCGGGTCACGGTGATGGTCTTGCCCGCCCCCAGCTGGCCGATGTTGCCGTCCAGTGTCTTGCCGTCGGTGGGGTGCAGCTCAAACAGCTTGAGCCGGTCCCGAGAGGCGTGGCGCATCATCGACTGCATCACAAAAGGCGAGCCCGGATAAACGCGCAGGGCTCCGGAGGGGTTGAAGCCGGCGATCAGATCCAGGTAGTCGTCGATCGCAGGCGCCGGGTCGGCAATGGGTGCCGCGCCTTCGGCCCTGAAGGCGGCCATCAGCTTGACCACGCCGTCTTTGGCCTCCCCACCGGTCTCCGTGTAGTCACCATCCAGGCGGTAAAGTCCTGCACCCGCATGGGTATCGACCAGCGTGATGCTGGGCTCCTTCTGCATGAGGTGGCGCAGGGTGGCCATCAGGGT
>JBFHEQ010000291.1:0-4842 GCA_041584075.1 Hydrogenophaga sp. | reverse complement strand
GTCTTCTAACCCAGCGGCGCCGCCCGTGCCTTCCCCCGGCAGCGCATCCCCCTCTAGAAGCGCAGGACAAACAGGGTGATGGTCGGGAACGCCAGCAGGATGATGGTGCGAATGACATCGCTGGCCACAAAAGGCAACACCGCACGGTAGGTCTGTGTGATGGGCACATCGCGGGCCATGGAGTTGATCACAAACAGGTTCATGCCCACCGGCGGGGTGATCAGGCCCACCTCCACCACGATCAGCACCAGGATGCCAAACCAGATCGCAAACTCCTCAGGCGGCAGCCCGAAGTCCAGCGCGGTCACGATGGGGAAGAACACGGGAATGGTCAGCAGGATCATGGACAGGGAGTCCATGAAACAGCCCAGCACCACATACAGCAGCAGGATGGCGATCAGCACCACCGTGGGACTCACCCCCCAGGAAGCCACCGCATTGGCAGCCTCTTGCGGCAGTTGCGACAGGGCCAGGAAAGTGTTGTAGACACCGGCCCCCAAGACGATCATGAAAATCATCCCGGTGGCAATGGCCGTACCCAGCACGGCACCCTTGAAAGTTTTTCCATTGAGCCCGCCGCTGAACCAGGCCGAGAGGCCCGTGCCAAAGGCGCCAATGGCCGCACCCTCCGTGGGCGTGAACAGGCCGGTATAGATACCGCCCACCACCGAGATGAAGATCACCAGCACCGGCCAGACCTTCACGGTCGCGGCCCAGCGTTCTTTCATCGGCATGGGCGCCATCGTGCCCACTTCGTCCGGTCTCAGACGCGCGTAGACGGCAATGACGATCATGTAGCCGACCGCCGCCAGCAGGCCCGGGACGAACGCGGCCAGGAACAGCTTGGCGATGTTCTGCTCGGTCAGGATGGCGTAGATCACCAGCACCACCGACGGCGGGATCAGGATGCCCAACGTGCCTCCGGCCGCCAGACAGGCTGTGGCGATACCACCGGAATAGCCGGCGCGCTTGAGCTCGGGCAAAGCCACCTGCCCCATGGTGGCGGCGGTGGCCAGCGAAGAACCGCAGATCGCACCGAATCCGGCACAGGCACCGACAGCCGCCATGGCCACCCCACCCTTGCGGTGACCGATCCAGGCCTCGGCGGCCTTGAACAGCGCCTGGGACAATCCGCCCAATGCCGCAAATTGACCCATCAGCAAAAAGAGGGGGATCACTGAGAGGGAATAGCTGGAAAAGGTGCTGTAGGTCACCTGCTTCAACTGGCTCAGGATGGGCATGTAGTTGCCGTACACCGCCCAGGCACCGGCCAGGCCACAGACCAGCATGGACAGGCCGATCGGTACACGGATGAAGATCAGAAACAGCAGGACCGGGAAGGACCAGAGCGCGAGTTCGATGTTGCTCATGTGATTTCAGTGACCTGCGTTGGTTTCAACCGTCCAGCCTGCGGGCTCAGTGGCCAGACCCAGGCGCGTCAACGTCTTGGCAAAGTAAGCCAGACAGCCCATGACCGCACCCACCAGACAGAGGGCGTAAGCCCACCAGACCGGCATTTGCAGAATGAACGTGGTCTCCATGTATTCTTTCTTTTCCAGCATGCCCTGGAACAGCATCCAGGTCATGACCAGCCACACGGCCAGCATCAGCACATCGCTGATCAGGTCAATCGCGTTCTGGGCCCATTGGGGCGTGTGCATGTAGAGCAGGTCCACCGTGGCGTGGCCGCCGCGCAAGTAACACCAAGGCATGAAAAAGAAAATGGCAATGCCAACGCCCACTTCCACGAGCTCAAAGTCGCCGGGCACAGGACCAAGGCCGACGCCAATCAGGGCACGGCCCGTCACGCTGGCCACGACCATCAAGGTCAGCGCCACCAGCACCACCCCACCGATCCAGGCAGCCCAGCGTGCCGAGCGGTATATCCAGTCAATCATCCTCAGGTCCTTTGAATCCAGGTGCAAACCCACCCATTGTCTCCCCTCTCCCATACGCCATGTCCGGACTGGACTGCCGTGCAAGGGGTTTTCATGAATCATTTCTTATTGGTAAACAAATTCCACTAAACGGAACTATCAAGCATAACCGAGTTGCCATTTCCAGCGCCGACCACCCACAAAAAAACCGGCCACCAGTCTTGACCAGGTGGCCGGCTGCGCTCGCCGTTACTTGCTGCTGTGTTTGGCGATCAGCGAACGGGCCGCGGCCGCGAGCTTGGCACCATCGATGCCCTTTGACTTGACTTCGGTCAGCCAGTCTGCCTCCACCGCAGACGCGGCAAGATCGTGCCAGCGTTTGGTTTCGGCGGCGTCGAGCGCCACGATGGAGTTGCCTGCTTTCTCGGCCAGTCCACGGCCCACTTTGTCGCCATCGTCCATGGCACGACCAAAGAGAGCCGCCGTTTCGATGCCTGAGTTGTTGTCGATCACCTTCTTGAGGTCGGGAGGCAGCTTGTCGTAGCTGCCCCGGTTCATGGAAAAGGCAAACGTGGAGTTGTACAGGCCATGGGTGCCCGAGAAGGTCGTGTGGTTCTTCACCAGTTCCTGGACCTTCAGCGCCGGCACCACCTCCCAGGGAATCGTCGTGCCATCCAGCACACCTTTGGACAAGGCCTCGGTCACGGCCGGTACCGGCATGCCCACCGGGGTGGCGCCCAGTTTGCCCAGCATGTTGTTGATGATGCGCGAGCCGCCGCGGATCTTCATGCCCTTGAGGTCTTCCAGTTTGGCGATCGGGCTCTTGGTGTGGAACAGCCCGGGGCCGTGCGTGTGGACAGCGATCAGCTTGACACTTTTGAACTCGTCGGCGGCGTAGGTCTCCACATACTCCTGGATTGCCCGCGAGGAGGCTTCACCCGTGGTCGTGATGAACGGCAACTCAAACACTTCGGTCTTGGGAAAGCGGCCCGGGGTGTAGCCCAGCACGGTCCAGGTGAGGTCCACCACGCCGTCACGGGCCTGGTCGAACAGTTGAGGTGGCGATCCACCCAGCTGCATGGCCGGGTAGAGCTGCACCTTGATCTTGCCGCCCGATTCGGCTTCCACTTTTTTGGCCCAGGGCGCGATGGCTTTGGCCGGTATGGTGGCCTGCCCCGGCAGGAACTGGTGCAGCCGCAGCGTCACCACCTCCTGCGCCATGGCTGCGCCACCGAACAGGCTGCTGGCAGCCATTCCAAACGCCAGCAAGGTACCGCGTCGATTCATGAGTTTCATCGTTGTCTCCAGTTGAAATACCGACCCATTGAGGCGGGTCAGAGGGGGTCACAAAAAATACCGACTTCAATTTCAATCTCACAGCACTGTGAACCGGGTCGGACCTGAATTCCAGCCGTCAAAGGCTCTTTCAGATATGCCGAGCTGGCATGCCGACCCGTCACAACACACCCATCAGGCATCGAGTCCCATCAGCCGCACCGCGTTGCCCTTCAGGATGCCGGGCATCACCTCGGGCTTGCACTCGTCCACCTCGAAGTCCCGCAGCCAGCGCTCCGGTGTGATCAAGTGCTCATCGCTGCCAAAGAGCACCTGGTCTTGCAGCAAGGTGTTGGCGCACTGCACGAGCTGTTGGGGAAAGTGTTTGAGGCTCCAGGCCAACAGGTCGATCCACACATTGGGTTTGTGCGTGGCCACGCTCAGAGCTTCGCCTTGCCGGGGAACACTGGGGTGGGCCATGACGATTTGCATGGCGGGAAAGCTGGTGGCGATCAGGTTCTTGTGGTCCATGCCGGCTCTGGTCTCAGGGTAAATACGGGTAACCAAAGGTGTTTGAGGTCTTGATTTAGTTATCGTTTATAACAATAATCAACCAACCCAACATGCAGGAAAACCCTTACACCATGACGCCATCCAATCCCGATCTCAGCCTGAACCTCTGCGGCGACCAGTCCGAAGTGGCGGTGATCACGCTCAATCGCGCAGCCAAACGCAATGCCCTTAACGATGGCCTGATCCTCGCTTTGCGCGACGTGTTCCAGAACCTGCCGCAAGGCGTTCGCGCTGCCGTGGTCAGCGGCAACGGCGATCATTTTTGCGCTGGCCTCGACCTGTCCGAACTCAGCGAGCGCGACGCTGCCCAGGGCGTGCTGCACTCCCGCATGTGGCACGCGGCCCTGGACTGCCTGGAAAAAGGAAGCGTCCCGGTGGTCGCAGCCCTGCACGGCGCAGTGGTCGGGGGTGGTCTGGAACTGGCGAGTGCTTGCCATATCCGGGTAGCCGACGAGTCCACTTTTTATGCTTTGCCCGAAGGCACGCGCGGCATCTTCGTGGGTGGCGGCGGCTCGGTGCGCGTGCCCAAGCTCATCGGTGCGGCCCGCATGACCGACATGATGCTCACCGGCCGGGTCTACAACGCAGCCGAGGGTGAGCGTGTGGGCCTGGCCCAATACCTTGTTCCCACCGGCACAGCCCTGGACAAAGCGGTTGAGCTGGCCACGCGCATCGCCGCCAACGCCCCCATGACCAACTTCGCGCTGATGCACGCATTGCCGCGCATCGCGGAACAACCGGCGGACCACGGTCTGTTCACCGAAGCCTTGATGGCCTCGGTTGCGCAGAGCGCCCCCGAGGCCAAAGCGCGCGTGCGGGCTTTCCTGGAAGGCAAGGCCGCGAAAGTGGCCTCCCCCGCGCCGCCTTCAGCGTGACCCCCTGAGGGGCGCCAGCTGCGGCCCGGCGAAGCCGGTTCCGCGCTGGCCTGTGCCGGGACGCGCCCCACGCGGACCAGCGGAAAGACAAAACACAAGCTTGGAGACAACATGACCGCCGCCACCTACCGCCCGATGACTTTCGGCGTCACCCGCGCCACCCTGCGCGATGGCACCACCGGCACCCACTACCTGCGCGCGGAACAGGCGCTGCCGCCTTACCCTGAACGCCTGACCGACCG
>JBFHEQ010000290.1:0-4876 GCA_041584075.1 Hydrogenophaga sp. | reverse complement strand
CGGTGCAAGGTCGGGCCGTGGTTCTGATGGACGATGTGGCCAGCTCGGGCCATACCCTGGCGCAGGCCGCAAAAGCGTTGTTGGCCGCAGGTGCAGCTTCGGTGGATGTGGCCGTGACCCATGCGCTGTTTGCCGACGATGCCCTGGCTTTGGTGAAGTCGGCTGGAGTGGGTGAAGTCTGGAGCACCGATTGCATTCCCCACGCCAGCAATGCCGTCAGCGTGGTGCCGGCCGTGGCTCAGGCACTGATTGAGCTGGCCTCGACCCGAGGACAGGCTTGAAACGCCACCCAGCCAAGCCCTGGCGACTGCTGCGGTTGTTCATGGAGAATGTGCCCAAGCTTGTGTACAACTGCGGGGACAACTCCCGAAAGCCGCAGCCCGCCTGGGCTGGCGGCCGATGCCTTGTTTTTGGGCAGTGGTGCATGCTGCGGTCTTCGTCGCGCCGGTTTATGCTCCTGCCATGAAGCTCTACAACTACTTCCGATCATCCGCCTCGTTCCGGGTGCGCATCGCACTCGCCTTGAAAGAACTCCCGTACGAGTACATCTCGATCCACCTGGCCAAAGGCGAGCACAAGCAGGCTGGATTCGCAGATCTGTCGGCCGATGGGCTGGTGCCCCTGCTGGAGCTGGACGATGGCAGTCGCCTGTCCCAGTCCATGGCCATCATCGAATACCTCGATGAACAGTTTCCCGGTGCGTCGCTCTTGCCCAACGATGCGCTTGGACGAGCCCGTGTGCGAGCGCTCTCACAGTCCATTGCCTGCGAAATCCATCCGCTGAACAACCTCCGTGTCCTGAAATACCTGGTGAAGGAGTTGCAAGTCGAAGAAGCCGCGAAAGACACCTGGTACCGCCACTGGGTCCGCAGCGGTCTGGAGGCGTTTGAACGCCAGCTGGCCCTGCCGGGCACCGGGGCCTTTTGCCACGGTGATACACCCACGCTGGCCGACTGTTGCCTGGTGCCGCAGATCTTCAACGCACAGCGCTTCGAGACCCCGCTGGATGGTTTGCCCCTGACCATGGGCATCTTTGAGCGCTGCATGGCTTTGCCCGCCTTCCAGGCTGCCCAACCGTCGGCGTGCCCGGACAGCGCAGCGTGAGCAAAGCCGCTCCAGCGCTGGAGCACCAGCTGGTGCCGGTGTGGGCACCCCCGGACGGGGTGCACGCCACTTTCACCCTGCGTTCTGGCGGGGTGTCGGCCGCGCCCTTCGACAGCTTCAACCTGGGGGATCACGTTCGCGACGATCCCCAGGCCGTGGCCCACAACCGGAAAAACCTGGCACAGACGCTCGGCGCCCACCCGGTTTTCCTGCAGCAAGTGCACGGAACCGGTGTCGTTGCGCTGGATGCCCAGACGGCCGATGGAACCGTGGCCGATGCCTGCATCACCACCCAGCCTGGTCTGGTGTGCACCGTCATGGTGGCCGACTGCCTGCCGGTGCTGTTCACCCACCAATCAGGCCCTGTCGTGGCTGCGGCTCACGCCGGCTGGCGTGGCCTCGCGGGCGATGCGCAGGGCAGAGGCGTGCTCGAAGCCACGCTGGACGCGGTGGTGCAAGCGGTTTGTGGGCAGAAGCCTGGCTTGTCGGCGCACGAGGCAGTCCAGGGCATCCAGGCCTGGCTGGGGCCCTGCATCGGCCCGTCCGCCTTTGAGGTGGGTCCCGAAGTGCGTCAGGCATTTGTCGATCGACGGCCCGAGGCACAGGCCTGTTTTCAGGCAGCACCGGCATCGGCTGGCAAGTGGCTGGCCGATCTGGCCGCGCTCGCCCGTCAGCGCCTGGAGGCCGTTGGTGTGTCCCGGATCGAAGGCAACGACAGCAGCGCCGCCTGGTGCACCGTCAAGAACCCTTCACGGTTCTTTTCGCACCGCCGCGACGCCGTCCGGCTCGGCAGCACCGGTCGCATGGCCGCCTGCATCTGGATCGCCTGATGCCACAGGATCCCCGTTTTCAGCCTGTTGCTGGCGTCGGGCCTCGTCTTCAGCCGCTTCTCGCGCCCGGATTTTTCGCTTGCGACTGGGGGTATTCATCAGGTAAACGACCAAGGACAGGGGTAGCAATCCGTACAAAATAAAGGTCACAATCGCACCCAGAAGGGTGCCGGTGGTGTTGGTCGCTTCAGCGATCGACATCATCAGCACCACATAAACCCACGCAATCACCACCAGATACACGACAACCTTTGCCACCCGGATACGCTTGTCAGCCTGTTGGAAGCCGTTCGGTCAAGACTAGGGCCAAGCCGGAATCTCTCCCCAGTGAGGCGATGATAAGCCGCCGGGAATAACCATAGGAGACACCCATGACATCGGGAAAAAACCCCCAAGCACCCTGGCTGGAAGCCGCGCAGCAGTTCCAGCAAAACCTGGTTTCACAATGGACCCAGGCCGCCCAGTCATTTCCAGGTGCAGCCGCTGGATTCGGTCAGGCTGGTCAGGCCGATCCGTTTGCCGCCTTCAAGGCCCTCATTCCCGAGACGTCGGCTGGCCAGGCGTTTGGCATGCCCGGGGGTGCCGCAGGCTTCCCCGGACTCACCGAGCTCTTGGACCAGGCCGCGGGACAAAAAGTCCATCTGGACCCTGCCCAGCTGCTCGAAATCCAATCCACGTACCTTCGCGACATGGCCGGCCTCTGGAACCAGGGTCCCCACATGGTTCCGGCGGGTGACCGGCGGTTTTCCAGCGAAGCCTGGGCCAGCAATCCGGTGGCGGCTTTCACTGCCGCCATGTACCTGCTCAATGCCCGCACGCTGATGTCCATGGCCGACGCGGTGCAGGGCGATGCCAAAGCCAAATCGCGGGTGCGTTTCGCGGTTCAGCAGTGGATCGATGCCAGCGCACCCAGCAACTTCCTGGCCTTCAATGCTGAAGCCCAGAAAAAAGCCATCGACACCCAGGGTGAAAGCATCGCCAAGGGCGTGGCCAACCTGCTGCACGACATGAAGCAGGGTCATGTCTCCATGACCGACGAAAGCGTGTTTGAGGTCGGCAAAAACGTGGCCACGACCGAGGGCGCTGTGGTGTTCGAAAACGAGCTGTTCCAGCTGATCGAATACAAACCGCTCACGGCCAAAGTCTACGAACGACCTTTCCTGCTCGTGCCACCCTGCATCAACAAGTTCTACATCCTGGACTTGCAGCCCAAAAACTCGCTGATCCGATACTGCGTCGAGCAGGGACACCGCACTTTTGTGGTCAGCTGGCGCAACCCGGACGAGTCCCTGTCCCAAAAGACTTGGGACGACTACATCGAAGATGCGGTCATGAAGGCGATCAGCGTCACGCAGGACATCACAGGCGCAGAAACCATCAACGCCCTGGGCTTCTGCGTGGGCGGCACCATGTTGAGCAACGCGCTGGCGGTGCTGGCGGCCCGAGGTGAAGAGCCCGTCAACAGTGCAACCTTCCTCACCACGCTGGTGGACTTCACCGACACCGGCATTCTCGACCTGTTCATCGACGAGGCGTTTGTCAAATACCGCGAGATGCAGTTCAACGATGGCGGTCTCATGCCCGGGCGCGACCTGGCCACCACCTTCAGCTTTCTGCGCCCCAACGATCTGGTGTGGAATTACGTGGTGGGCAACTACCTCAAGGGGGAGTCGCCGCCACCGTTCGACCTGTTGTACTGGAATTCCGACGCGACCAACCTGCCAGGGCCTTATTACGCCTGGTACCTGCGTCAGACCTACCTCGAAAACAACCTCGTCCAGCCGGGCAAGGCCGAGGTGTGCGGTGAAAAAATCGACTTCCGCCAAGTGAAATTGCCCGTCTATATTTACGGATCGCGGGAAGATCACATTGTCCCGATTGGAGGCGCCTACGCCAGCACCCAGGTGTTTCCCGGCAAAAAGCGCTTTGTCATGGGCGCCTCGGGCCACATCGCCGGGGTGATCAACCCGCCGGCTGCCGGCAAGCGCAGCCACTGGACGGGCCCTGCGGGCAAGTTCCCGGTTGATGTGAACGAATGGATCGAAGCCTCAACCGAACAGCCCGGCAGTTGGTGGACCGACTGGTCGGCCTGGCTCAAACCCCTGGCTGGCAAGCAAATTGCTGCACCCAAGGCCTATGGCAAGGGAAAGTCCTACCCTGCAATTGAACCTGCGCCAGGGCGATACGTCAAAGCCAAGGCATGATGTGGTTTGTGGACCGCTGGTTGTGCCTTGCGCGCCGGCTGTCCCCGTGACATTGATCCAGGCATGAGGCCACCCGGCGTGGGCCGGGTGGGTTGTCATCAGCCATTCTTCGAAGTCATCCATCGTTTATTCATACACACCCAAACTCACAGGAGATCTCATGGAAGACATCGTTATCGTTGCAGCAGCCCGCACTGCGGTGGGCAAATTTGGCGGTTCCCTGGCCAAAGTGCCGGCCACCGAACTCGGCAGTATCGTCATCAAAGCCTTGCTGGAGCGCACGGGCGTTCCCGCCGACGCAGTCGGTGAAGTCATCATGGGCCAGGTGCTGGCCGCTGGTGTGGGCCAGAATCCGGCTCGCCAGGCCATGATGAAGGCTGGCGTGGCCAAAGAAACCCCGGCACTGACCATCAATGCGGTTTGCGGATCCGGTCTCAAGGCTGTGATGCTGGCTGCCCAGGCTGTGGCCTGGGGCGACAGCGAGATCGTGATCGCGGGCGGTCAGGAAAACATGAGCGCCAGCCCTCACGTGCTCAATGGCAGCCGCGACGGCCAGCGCATGGGCGACTGGAAAATGGTCGACACCATGATTGTCGACGGTCTGTGGGACGTCTACAACCAGTACCACATGGGCATCACGGCGGAAAACGTGGCCAAGGCTCATGGCATCACGCGGGAAATGCAGGATGCCCTGGCGTTGGGCAGCCAGGAAAAGGCGGCCAAGGCCCAGGAAGAAGG
>JBFHEQ010000289.1:0-4891 GCA_041584075.1 Hydrogenophaga sp. | reverse complement strand
TTCCACATCGAAAACCAGGACACTTATTCCATCGTCAAGCGCGTGGTCCCGGAAGGCAAAACCATGTGCAGCCTGTGTTCGCGCCTGCGCCGCGGCATCCTGTACCGTGTGGCCAGCGAGCTGGGCGCCACGAAAATCGCACTCGGCCACCACCGCGACGACATCTTGCAGACCTTGCTGCTCAACATGTTTTTCGGCGCCAAGCTCAAGGGCATGCCCGCCAAACTGGTGAGCGACAATGGCCAGCATGTGGTCATCCGGCCCATGGCCTATGTGGCCGAAGACGACCTCAGCCGCTGGGCCGAGATCCGAGAATTTCCCATCATCCCCTGCACGCTGTGCGGCAGCCAGGAAAACCTGCAACGCAAACAGGTGGGCAACATGCTGCGCGAATGGGACAAAAAATTCCCGGGCAGACTCGACAACATGTTTGCGGCGCTGCAAAACGTGGTGCCCAGCCACCTGATGGACCGTGACCTCCACCCCTTCCAGACCTTGAGGGCCACGGGTGAAGCCAACGACGACGGCGACAAGGCCTTCGATGACGAACCGGTGGCCATGGAGGGCAAGCCAGCCCGTGGTGGCTCGACACCGGCCTGGCTGGAAGACAGCGACGAACCCTCGCCGGGGAACGAAAAGCCCGCCCGCGCGGTCATACCCATCGCTGCGCACTGACCGGACCGCTCCCTGCGGATGCGCCTGTCCCAAGGCGCGCTCTCCAGGGATGGTGTTCAAAACTCGCGCCGTGCGCGGCATGGCTTTTGCAGGATGAGGTGCGGGGCGCGAATGCAAGGCATGCCTGGACGGTTTGCCTGAATTCGCAACAAAGCACATCATCCGAAAAACCCCGGCCCGCAAGGGTTCGGGTCAAAATGGACGTCTGACGCACCCGTTGGCCAGGAGCCCACCCATGTCAAAAACCCGAACCCGAACAGGCTTTCACTACCGCCACCTGCCCACTCTGGCCCTGGCGCTGGGCCTCGCCGGTTGCGCCGGGGTTTACCGCGTCGACAACCGGGTTGAGAGCTTTGCCCGCTGGTCTGAGGCCAGCACACCTCAAGGGCACCACACACCTGCGGCCGTCCCTGCAGCACCGCAGACCTACCGCTTCGAACGCCTACCTTCCCAGGCCAGCGGCACTGCGGCGCAATCGCAATCCGGCCTGGAATCGTTGGCCGAAGCGGCACTGGCCCCCTTGGGGTGGACTCCCGCACCCGATCCAGCCAGCGCCCCCTGGACAGTGCAAATCACGGCCACCCACCAGCGTCTGCCACGTGCACCCTGGGAGGACCCCTGGGACGACGGGCGATGGGGTGGCTGGTCAACCCGGGTGCAGATCGGTGTGAGCAGCGGCCAGATCATCTGGAGCCCTGCTTACATGTGGGGAGTCGGTCTGATGCGCTCGGACATGCCCTACCACCTGCGCCGCATCAGCCTGGTCATCCGGGAGGCCCGACAGGGGCAGGTGGTTTTTGAGACCAGCGCCGCACACGATGGCCGCTGGAACAGCACGCCCAAGCTGTGGAGCGCCATGTTGAACGCAGCCTTGAGGGACTTTCCCGCGCCACCCGCCGGCCAGAGAGACATCAACATCGACGTCACACGCTGAGCAGCCGCGGGCCGCCGAGCTGCCGTCAAGCGTTCGCTTTTCCGGCCACCAGCGAGTCCAGCATCTGGCGAATGGCCTCCCCGAGCGCCGCCATGCTGTCCTGCTTGGGCAGCACATCCAGAACACCCAAAGCCGCCGCCCGCTGCATGAGCTCGTCACTGACGTGGCCGGAGATCAGTACGGTACGCAGGCCCGGGCGCAATTGCTGCAACGCCACCGCGACCTCCAGCCCCGACATGCCGGGCATGTTGTGGTCGGTGACCACCAGGTCGAGTGCACCCGCTTCGCTGCGTATCCAGGCCAGGGCATCTTCGCCCGAGGTGAAGGTGCTGACCTGGTACCCGGCCTTGCGCAACAGGCGCCCCACCAGGAACACCATCGCTTCGTAGTCGTCGATATAGACGATGTGCCGGCCATTGGGGTGAGCGACCGGGGTCACCGCCGATGTGCCTGCGTCCGCACGCGAATCCCAACGCGCATCAGCGGGGGACAACGGCAGGTACACATCAAATCGCGTGCCCTCTCCCGGCTCACTTCGGACTTCGATGCCCCCCCGGTGGGCTTTCACGATGCCGTGCACCACGGCCAGCCCCAGACCCGTGCCGGCGCCTGGCGCCTTGGTGGTGAAAAAGGGTTCAAAAATGCGTTGCAGGGTGCCCGAATCCATGCCGGGTCCCGTGTCTGCCACAGACAGGCAGGCGTAATCACCGATCGGGATGCCTCCCATTCGGTGGGCTTGTTCGGTGCCGACGGCTGCCACTTGCAGACTCACGGTGATGCTGCCCGCAGCGCCCTCCATGGCCTGCCAGGCGTTGGTGCAGAGGTTCATCAGAACCTGCTGCAACTGCGTCGCATCGGCCAACACCAGCAATGCCTCTTCACCAAACGCTGCGGTTTGTTGAACACCCGCAGGGAGCAATGAGCGCATCAAGTTGAGCGTCTCTTCAACGAGCGGGCGCAGAGGCTGGTGTTTGAGCTCCTGGGCCTGGCGGCGGCTGAAAGCCAGAATCTGCTGCACCAGATGCCGAGCCCGAACCGAAGCGCGGCCAATTTCGTCGAGGCTCTCCAGCGCGGGGTGGCTTTCGCCCACGTCCTCCCGGGCCAGCGTCAAGTTGCCCAGGATCACCGCCAGCAGGTTGTTGAAATCGTGTGCCACGCCACCCGCCAAGGTGCCGATCGCTTCCAGCTTCTGCGTCTCGCGCAGCTGGGTCTCCAGCACCCGCTGCTGGGCTTCGGCGCGTTTGAGATCGGTGATGTCGGTGTGGGTGCCGACCATGCGCAGGGGTTTGCCGTCGTCATCGCGCGAAATGACCATGCCGCGTGACAACACCCATTTCCAGCTGCCGTCTTTGCAGCGCACGCGGTGCTCGTTGCGGTAAACCGGGACCCGTCCGTCAAAGTGCGCCTGCCGATCCTGCTGCATTCTCGGTACATCGCCGGGGTGGGTCAGGCGGTCCATCTGGGCCGCGAACGCGATGACATCGTCTTCACCATATCCAAACATGGTCTTGATGCGATCCGAAACATACTCTTCACCGGTCTTCAAATTCCAGTCCCAGACGCCGTCACCCGTCCCCTCCATGGCCAGCTTCCACAGCGCATCGCTCTCGGTCAACGCGGCCTCTGCCTGTTTTCTGGCGGTGATGTCGAGCAAGACCCCGACCCGCACACGCCCCTGGGCGTCGGACGAGACCTCAGCCGAACGGCGCAAGATCCACTTCACCTCCCCGTCGGGCAAAACAATGCGGAATTCACCGCTCAAGGTCACAGGGGAGGCGGTGATATCGCGAAGGTCCGCCTCCATCAGCGGCATGTCGTCGGGATGCCGGTACCGGGAAACCAGCAAGGGGTCGCGCAGCAGGGCCTCGGGCTCCAGCCCATAAATGCTCCGGATGCCAGGACTCACATACCGGTAGCTGCGCTGGCCGTCCGGCGTCAGGTGCAGCACATAAATCATGCCCGGAATCTGGCTCGTGATCAGTCGAAGCTGCTCTTCACTGCGGCGCAGCGCCTCTTGCGTTCGAACGTGCTCGTTGATGTCCTCGACCGTTCCCTCGTAGTACAGGATCTCACCCCCGGCGTCGCGCACGATGTGGGCGTTTTCGTTGACCCAGATCCGCTCACGCGTCTTGTGGCGGAAAACCTCTGACACAAAGTCTCTGATGAAGCCATCGCGCTCCAACTGCTGCCTGAACACCTCACGCCGACCGGGGTCGACGTACCATTCATGCGCGATGTCCTTCACGGCACGAAGCTGCTCGGCTTCGTCGCTGTATCCATTGAGCTGAATCAGCGCAGGATTCGCGCGCAGCATCTGCCCGCTCACCGTGCTGCGGTAAGCGCCAATGGGCAAAAAATTGAAGAGCGAAGCAAATGCTCCCTCGTCCATCACGCGTTACGCCTTTCAAACATGCCTCTATTTTGACGGCAATGCCGAGGTGCAGCGGCAAAAGTTGGCTGCGTTCCCCACCCATTTGCGGGCATCGCTCAAAGCGCTACAGTGAGGGCCAACGATTGCTCCCCTCAGGAACCACTTTGATAGTCACCCGCATCCTCGCCGTGCGCCACGGCCAGACCGCCTGGAACCGCGCAGCCCGAATCCAGGGCCACACCGATATCGGCCTCGACGAACACGGTCAATGGCAGGCCCGGCAACTGGCCCAGGCCCTGAGCGACGAGGCCATCGCCGCCTGTTATGCCAGCGATCTGAGCCGGGCCCGCGAAACCGCGCAGGCCGTGGCCACGCTGCACCAGTTGCCAGTGAGGTCACTCGCCGGTTTGCGTGAACGCTGCTTTGGCAACTTCGAAGGCCGCACCTGGAGCCAGCTCGAAACCGCGCATCCTGATGAGACACAGGCCTGGCGCAAACGCGTGCCCGATTTTGCGCCCCCAGGCGGGGAGTCGCTGCTGCAGCTGCGAGAAAGGGTGGTCAATACGGTCAGCGAACTGGCGGCACGGCACCCTGGTGAGCAGGTGTTGATGGTTGCTCATGGCGGCGTGCTCGACATCCTCTACCGCGCCGCGACACGGCTGGACCTGCAGGCGCCACGCAGTTGGGAGCTTCCCAACACCGCCATCAACCGCTTGCTCTGGACGCCAGAAGGCCTGACCCTGGTCGGCTGGGCGGACACCCAGCACCTGCAAGACCACAACGACAACCGCATCGTGCTGGATGAACGCAGTGCCTGATCACAACAACTGGCTGGCCGCGCGGGAACGGCGTCACGCGCTGGCGCTCGCCGCCGTGGGCCAAGCTGCAGAGCAGCTGGACTCCCCGGCCCT
>JBFHEQ010000288.1:0-4895 GCA_041584075.1 Hydrogenophaga sp. | reverse complement strand
GGTCGATGCGGCCGATGAGCGCGGTGTGGTGATGGTGACCACGGGCGTGCGGCACTTCCGGCATTGAATTTGACCCACCCCCGCGCCGCGCCTGCGGCGCGTCACTCCCTCAAGGGGGCGGCACCGGCGGCCCGGCGAAGCCGGTTCCGCGGCGCCCTCGAACAAAAGGCATCTCGCCCCCTCTGGCCAGGTGCCTTTTTGCTTTTTGTAATCACAGGGTCTTGAAGACTTCTTTGGCGGCGGCCACGGTGTCGGCGATGTCTTGTGCCGTGTGAGCGGCGCTCACGAAGCCGGCCTCGTACAGCGCAGGCGCGATGTAGACACCCCGGTCCAGCAGGCCGTGGAACAGCTTGTTGAAGGTGGGGCTGTCGGTGGTCATGACCTTGGCGTAGTTCTGGGGCAGTTCGTTGAACAGGAACACGCCGAACATGCCACCCTGGCTGTCGCCACAGAAAGGCACACCTTCGGCTTTGGCCGCGGTGGTCAGGCCATCGACCAGCGAGCGGGTGGTGGCCGAGAGGTTCTCGAAGAAGCCGGGCTTCTGGATCTCCCTAAGTGTGGCCAGGCCGCAGGCCGTGGAACAGCTTGTTGAAGCGGGCGCTGTCGGTGGTCATGACCTTGGCGTAGTTCTGGGGCAGTTCGTCGAACAGGAACACGCCGAACATGCCCCCCTGGCTGTCGCCGCAGAAGGGCACGCCTTCTGCTTTCGCGGCGGCGGTCAGGCCATCGACCAATGAGCGGGTGGTGGCGGACAAGGACTCGAAGAAACCGGGTTTCTGGATCTCTTTCAGTGTCGCGAGGCCACAGGCGGTGGCCACCGGGTTGCCGCTCAACGTGCCCGCCTGGTATACCGTGCCCAACGGGGCCAGCTGCTCCATCACGGCGCGCTTGGCGCCGAAGGCGGCCAGTGGCATGCCGCCGCCGATGACCTTGCCCATGATGGTCATGTCGGGCTCAAAGCCGGGGATGAGCTGGGCGTAGACGCCCTGTGCACTGCCCAGCCCCACGCGGAAACCTGTCATCACCTCGTCAAAGGCAAACAGGGCGCCATGCTCGGTACAGAGCTCTCTGCAGCGCTTCATGAACGGCACCGAGGCGCGCACAAAGTTCATGTTGCCGGCGATGGGTTCGATGATCAGGCAGGCCACATCCGCACCGTGTTCGGCAAAGGCGGCTTCGATCTGCTCGACGTTGTTGTATTCCAGCACCAGGGTGTGTTGCACCACTTCGGGCGGCACGCCGGCGCTGGTGGCGGTGCCAAATGTCGCCAGGCCCGATCCGGCTTTCACCAGCAGGGCGTCGGCATGGCCGTGGTAACAGCCTTCAAACTTGATGATTTTCTTGCGCCCGGTGGCGCCACGCGCCAGGCGGATGGCGCTCATGCCGGCCTCGGTGCCTGAACTCACCAGGCGCACCATGTCGATGCTGGGCACCAGCTTGATGATCTCTTCGGCCAGTTCAACCTCCCGCTCGGTGGGGGCGCCAAAAGAGAAGCCCTCCAGGGCGGCCTTTTGCACGGCTTCCAGCACAGCGGGGTGGCCATGACCCAGGATCATGGGGCCCCATGAGCCGATGTAGTCGATGTATTGCTGGCCGTTGGCATCCCAGAAATAGGCCCCCTGGGCCCGTTGCACAAAGCGGGGTGTGCCACCCACAGCTTTGAAGGCACGCACGGGGGAGTTGACGCCGCCGGGAATGAGGGCTTTGGCGCGGTCGAAAAGGGTTTGGTTGCGGTCGGTCATGGTGTGGGTCGTCGGATGCAAATGAAGAAAAAGCAGGGAGCAGGTTGGGGGCGCAAGATTCTGGTGCCTGCCTCAGGGCATGTTCCCTCAGTGCGGCTGGCGCGCAGTGTCCATCCAGATAGCGTCGTTCAGTGCCGGGTGGTGTCGAGCGGGAAATCGTCGGCGTCCAGCGTTGCTGTGCCGGCGTCGCCTTCGACGACTTCTGCTTCGTCGTGGGCCCAGAACAACCGGTCAGGCACCGCGTGGCCCATGCCGGGCTGAAAGCCGGCGTTCAGGCACTGATCCAGGTAAGTCAGCGCCTCGGCACACGCGGCTTGCAGATCTGATCCACCGGCAATCAAGGCACACAGGGCCGCCGACAATGTGTCGCCGGCGCCGCCGAACGTGGCTTCAAACCGTTCGTAGCGTGCGGTTGCGAGCACCGATTCAGGCGAGGCCAGGTGGCTTTCGAGGTACTGGTCGGCGGCGTTGAACCCGGTGACCAGCGTGTAGGGCACACCATGGACGGCAGCAGCCCGCGCGACTTCACGAGGCCCTGGCGCTTTGTCACCGTCCCAATCGGGCAAGAGCCAGCGGCACAAGGTGCTGTGGTTGCCCACCAGCACCGTGGTCTGGGGCAGCAGCAGTTCGGTGCATGCGTCCAGGTACGAGTCGATGGCCAGTTCGTCCCACCACGACAGATCGGGCATGTAGGTGATGACAGGAATCTGCGCGTAGTCGGTCGTGATGGCTGCGATCGCGCTGAGGTTTTCAGGGCTGCCCACAAAACCGACCTTGAAGGCCTGCACCGGCATGTCTTCCAGCGCACAGCGCGCCTGGTCGGTCACGGCCTCTTCATCGAAGGCAAAGTGGTCGTGGATCTCGGTGGTGTCGCGCACATAGGTTCCGGTGACCACCGCCAGCACATGGGCCGAAGCGCTCGACATGGCCGTCAGGTCGGCGGACAGACCACCCGCGCCACTGGGATCGTTGGCGTTGAACACCATCACGCAGGGCAATGCCTCTTCGGGGGGGGCTTCGCTGATGGCTTCTTCTGGGGAGTCGGGGATGTCGGACATGAGCGTGTTGCTGGCGGAGCCGTGGAGAGCGGGGGTCGATGCCGGCGGGCGCCTTGTGGGCGCCTCGCCTTGCCGGTCATGTTAGCTCAGACCGTGTGCCGCAGGAGCGAAGACGCATTCCTCAAATGGGCTTGGGGCATCGATGCCAATGGACCCCTTTTCGTAAAGCGCGGGTGCAGGCCATGCCGTCCGTCACTAGGGGGAAACCACGGGTCGCCGCGCCCGGGACGCAGGAATTGGCTCGATACAATCGTTGCATTCTAAGACAATGCCCTCTATAACCATGACCGACCCGAAGACTTGGATGTGCCTGATTTGCGGCTGGATTTACGATGAAGCTGCGGGCGATCCTGAGCACGGCATTGGAGCCGGAACCGCGTGGGCCGATGTGCCCATGAACTGGACCTGCCCTGAGTGTGGTGCGCGAAAAGAAGACTTCGAGATGGTGCAAATCTAGCCACACCAAGTGGGTCTTCTGATCAGTTCTCCGAACCCTTTCATTCCTAAGCCGGTCATGCGAGCGCGCTGTCCCGAGACCTTTACTGGAGCCTTCCTATCGTGAGCACGACACCTGCCCTGAAAGTTCTGGTGGTGGATGACAGCAACACCATCCGTCGAAGCGCTGAAATTTTTCTCAAGCAAGGTGGCCATGAAGTCTTGCTCGCCGAGGATGGTTTTGATGCCTTGGCCAAGATCAACGACTACCAGCCGGATCTGGTGTTTTGCGACATCCTTATGCCGCGTCTCGATGGCTACCAGACCTGTGCCATCATCAAGCGCAATGTGCGCTTTGCCGACATTCCCGTGGTCATGCTTTCTTCCAAGGACGGCGTGTTCGACAAGGCGCGGGGTCGCATGGTGGGATCGCAGGAATACCTCACAAAGCCCTTTACCAAAGACCAGCTCTTGCAAGCCGTGCAGCAGTTTGGATCGCAACCATCTGGAGTAGCCTGATGCCGATACACAAAGTTCTCGTGGTCGATGATTCCAAGACCGAACTCATGGTTCTGTCCGACTTGTTGGTGAAAAATGGCTACAGCGTTCGTACCGCTGAGAATGCCGAGGAGGCCTTTCGTCGGCTCGGCGAAGAAAAGCCGGAACTCATTTTGATGGACGTGGTGATGCCCGGTCAGAATGGCTTTCAGTTGACCCGGGCCATTGCCCGGGATCCTCAGTTTTCGGCCATTCCCATCATCATGTGCACCAGCAAGAATCAGGAGACCGATCGGGTTTGGGGCATGCGTCAAGGGGCGAGGGACTATGTCACCAAACCCGTGAATGCGGAAGAACTGTTGTCCAAAATTCGGGCGCTGGGCTGAAGGTGCAGCGTCGCGCTGGCATCCTGCATCCATAAGAGCCTATGTCCAACAAGCGTCAGTCACTCAAAGATCTCCAAGAGCGCCTTGCGCAACGACTGAGTGCCGCCAAAACCCAGGCGGTTTCGGCTTCATGGCTCGCGGTCGAAGTGGATCAGAGCCGGTACCTGCTGCCCCTGGTGCAGTCGGGAGAGATCTTTCCCTGGACCTCGATTCAGGTCGTCCCTTACACCCACGAATGGTATGCCGGCGTGGTCAGCCTGCGTGGGGGGTTGCACGGAGTGATCGATTTGTTGTGCTTGCCCGGATTGAGGCCGGCTGCGGCAGGCGAGCGTGTGTCGTCTGCTGATCGCGTGAGTTCGGAATCGCGACTGGTCAGTTTGCATGCCGGGCTCGGTGTCAATGCCGTTCTCTGGGTGGACCGGCTGCTGGGCTTGCGCAACCCGGCCATGTTTGCAGCGCTGGGTGAGTCCACGCCTGAATCACCCCGGTTTTCCCCGCGGACGCTCATTGATCACCAGGGTGTCGCCTGGCATGAACTGGATCTGCAGTTGCTGTCGACCAGTCCCGAGTTTCTTGCCATCGCCGCCTGACGGGGCGGTTGTTTTTATCGTTCCGTTTTCTTTGGCAGGGCGCAACATGCGTCCCTGCACTTGCACTTGTTAATCAGTAGGAAGGTTTTCCATGGCCATGCTTGATCGGTTCCAGGGCGTATTTGCTAAGCAGGGCGCAGATGATCGCGGTCTGGACGAGGTGTCTGACAAAGAGCTCGCAGAGAT
>JBFHEQ010000287.1:0-4901 GCA_041584075.1 Hydrogenophaga sp. | reverse complement strand
GCACGGTCTTCGGGCCGGCGCAGGAAGCGTTTCGAAAACCTATTATTTCTCACGGAGTGTGACCCATGTCTTCACAAGATAACGACCAGGACAACCGCGTTGTTGCCGTGGTGCTGATTTCGGCGATTTTGCTGGCCGTGGGCCTGGCGCTGGGCATGGGCATTTCCAAAGCCCGCAGCGGTGGCTCGGCCAGCGCATCGGGCGAGATGGCCGTGGCCGCTGCCGATGCGCCGGCGGCTGACGGATCTGCCGGGGCCATGGCCGAGGGTTCAACCGGTATGGCGGGCGAAGCCGCACCAGCCACGGCCAGTGAAGCCGCCTCGGGCGCTGCCACAGCGGCAGCAGCCGGCAACGGAGACGACGCCAGCGTGGTCATTGAAAACGGTGTGGTGAAGTTCTATTTTGCTTCTGCCAAGGCCGATCTGGCACCGGGCGCTCTCGTGGCGCTGGGCGACGCGATTGCTGCCGCCAAGGCCGGCAAGCGACTGGTGTTGTCGGGCTTCCACGATGCTTCGGGCAACGCTGCCATGAACGCCGAGCTGGCCAAGCGGCGTGCGATGTCCGTGCGCGATGCGCTGGTGGGCGCGGGTGTGGCCGAGTCTTCGCTGGAGTTGAAGAAGCCTGAAGAATCCACGGGCTCGGGCAACGATGCCGAGGCCCGCCGCGTGGAAGTCACGATCGTCGAATAAGCGCCAGACGCAGACTGGTACAAAAAAAGCCCGGCAGTGTGAACTGACCGGGCTTTTTGATGGGCGCTGCGGGCTCAGCGCAAGCCGCCGCCGCCAGCGTGTTCCGGGCGCTGGATCAGCTCGATCTTGTAGCCATCGGGGTCGGTGACGAAGGCGATGACGGTGGTGCCGCCCTTGACGGGACCGGCTTCGCGGGTGACGTTGCCCCCGGCGGCCTTGATCTTGTCGCAGGCAGCGTATGCGTCTTCCACGCCCAGGGCGATGTGGCCATAGGCGTTGCCCATGTCGTACTGCTCGGTGCCCCAGTTGAAGGTCAGCTCGATTTCAGCCTGAGCGGGGTTGCCGCCGCCGTAGCCCACAAATGCCAGCGAGTATTTGTATTCGGGGTTTTCAGAGGTGCGCAGCAGTTCCATGCCCAGGACCTGGGTGTAGAAATCGATGGACCGCTGGAGGTTGCCCACGCGCAGCATGGTGTGGAGGAGTCGCATTCGGTCGGCCTTTCGTTCGGGAGCTCTGAAAGCCTACGATTATGTCGTTGCGCCCGGGGTGGGCGGGCGTTTCAGCTCGAATACCAGGCAGGTTGTGGTGGCATGGGCGTAGAGGGTGCCGTCGGGGCCGATGAGCTGGGCGTCGGCGGTGGCGAGCTGCCGGCCGCAATGGATCACGCGTCCGATGGCTCGCACGCGTGGCACCTTGGGGGTGAGCGCCCTGACGATGTTGACGCTGAGCTCGGCGGTGGTGTAGCCCCGGCCGGCGGGCATCTTGGTGTGCACGGCGCAGCCCAGGGCCGAATCGAGCAGGGTGGCGAACCAGCCGCCGTGCACCGTGCCCATGGGGTTGAAATGCTGCGGTCCGGGTGTGCCCTGGAAGGTGGCCACGCCGTCTTCCACGCCAATGATCAGGAAATCGAGTGTGGATGCGATGGCCGCATGGGGGATCTCGCCGTTCAGCATCGCCTGCATCTGCTGCAGGCCGGTCTTGCCGGCGATCTGATCCGGGCGGGCCACGCCTGGCCCGGGGCCGGCGTTCAGGCGCTCCAGGGCGTCGGCTTCTTCGGCCATCCATTGTGCGAGTGCATCCTTGCTTGTGGTCATGGTTTTCCTTAAACAGTTGTATATGCAATTATTTTAGCCGCAGGGGGTCTGTTCCGGGTCGCCCCGGGGGACGCTTCGTGGGTGTTTCGCTCAACTTTTCGGCCCTGGCGCCGATGTTGGGGAATGCAGAGGGCCTGCCGTTGGGGTGGGCCAAGAGAAGGAGCTGACGCCATGGAACACAATATTTTGCTGGTGGACGACGACCCGGGCCTGATCCGGGTGATGGCCCGCATGCTCGCCGGTCTGGGCCAGTTCCGCTTTGCCACCTCGGGTGAGGCTGCACTGCAACAGGCTCGAGACTGGCAGCCCGATCTGATGGTGCTCGATGCCGAGTTGCCCGGTCTGAGCGGCTTCCAGGTCTGCGAAACCATGAAGGCCGACCCGGTTTTGCGCGACGTGCCGATCATTTTTGTCACCAGCCATTCCGACCACGACTTTGAGGTCAAGGGCCTCGGTCTGGGCGCGGTGGACTTCATCGCCAAGCCGGTCAACGAGGCGCTGGTGCTGGCACGGGTGAAAACCCAGTTGCGCATCAAACGCCTGACCGACGAACTGCGGCGCAATGCGACCAAGGACCGGACCACCAAGCTGGCCAACCAGGCGAGCTTCGACGAAACGCTGCACAGGGAATGGGCGCGAGGCCTGCACGCGGGCACGCCGACGAGTTTGCTGTTGATCGGCCTGGACCATATGGATGCCTATGGTGACCGGTACGGTCACCAGATGGTCGACAAGACGCTGCGTTGCATCAGCCAGGCCCTGCAGCAGGTCTGCACGCACCCGGCCGAGTTTCTGGCGCGCGTTGACCACCACACCTTTGCCCTGCTGATGCCGGGCAGCGACCGCGATCGTGGCGAAGAACGGGCCCATGCCGTGCTCGACGCCATCGAGGACCTGGCCATTGCCCATGATGCCTCCCCGACGTCGCGCCACGTGACGGCGAGCATCGGCATGTCGGTATACGACAGCGCCAGCACCCATTGGGTTGAACCGCTGAGCATGGATGGGGTGGGGGTGCTGCCGGACTGCGACGACCAGGACCTTTTCCGATCCGCGCTGGGCGCCCTCCAGGCCGCCCGCCTGGCTGGACATGCCCGGGCATGGTGGGCGGATGTGGGGCAGGACGACACCCAGGCCCGCGCCCAGGAGGTCTCGCCGCACAGCCGACCCGCACCCCTGCTAGCGGTGGCATGAGCCCCCATGGCGTGCACCGTGCCTGGGCCACGGTGGTCCTGGCCATTGGGCTGGCCCTCTCCGGGGTAGCGGCCCATTTCCAGCAGCACGCCAACCAGCAAGCCGCCCAGGCCCAGTTCGAGGCGGAGTCGGCTCGCGCGGTAACAGCCGTGGTGGAGCGCCTGCACCTGTACGAGTTTGGCCTGCGCAGCGTGCGCGGTGCCGTGCTGGCGGGCGGGGTGGATGCCGTCAACCGCAAGCGCTTTCTCGACTACAGCCTGTCGCGGGACTACCAGGTGGAGTTTCCGGGCGCCCGCGGTTTTGGTGTGATCCGTCGGGTATCGCCGGGCGGGCAAGCCGCGTTTGTGCGGCGCGAGCGCAAGGATGGCATGCCGGACTTCACCGTCAGGCAGCTGAATGCCCACGACCGGGAGCGCTTTGTCATCCAGTACATCGAGCCGCTGGAGAACAACCGGCAGGCACTGGGTCTGGATGTGGCCTCCGAGCGCAACCGCCGTGGCGCGGCCATGCGGTCCATGCACACTGGCGAGGCCACGCTCAGCGGGCCGATCACGCTGGTGCAAGCCACCGGAAAACCCTCGCAGTCTTTTCTGTTGATGATGCCGATCTACCGGCCCAACATGCCTCTGCGCACCGAGGCCGAGCGCGAGCGGGCCTGTGTGGGCTGGTCGTATGCGCCCCTGGTGATGGGTGAAGTGCTGAGGGGGCTGGACCTGTCGGGTGGAGAGCTCGCGCTGCGACTCTCAGACCTGGGCAGCGACGATTCGCCGGTTTTTTTTGAATCACCTGGTGCAGGCATGGAGGCCGGCAGGGGCATCGCCCAGACCATCGAGTTTGTCGTGCACGGGCGCAACTGGTCGGCCAGCATGGAGCCGACCCCCGCCTTTTTTGCAAAACTGAACCAGACCAGCCCAGTGCGCCTGGGTGCCATCCTTGCGGGTCTGTCCTTGCTGTTGGCCCTGCTGGTGTACCTGGGGATCACGGGTCGGACCCGCAAACGGCAGATGCACCTGGCCCAGGCCCACCGCGCGGCCATTGTGGAGAATTCGCTCGACGCCATCATCGTGGAGTCGCTGGAAGGGCGCGTGGTGGACTGGAACCACGGTGCCGAACGCATGTTTGGCTACCTCGCGCACGAGGCTACGGGGAAACTGCTGGGCGCGTTGCTGCTGCCTTCGGACCGTCTGGAAGAAGAGGCGGTCATTCTGGCGGCGGTGCGACGAGGGGAGGCCACCAAACCGTTCGAGACGACGCGGCTGTGCAGCGATGGGCGTTTGCTGCAGGTGTCGATAGCGGTCTCGCCGCTGATGGATGACAGCGGCCAGTGTGTGGGTTTGTCCAAGGTCATACGCGATGTCAGCGATGCGCGCGAGGCGCAGCAAGCGTTGGCTGACCTCAACGAACACCTGGAGAGCCTTGTGCACAGCCGCACGCAGACGCTCAACGAAACCCTGCACGATTTCCGCAACATCCTGGATGCCCTGCCATCGATGATCGGCTATTGGGATGCGAACCGGGTCTGTCGAGTCACCAATCAGGCCTACGCTGATTTTGTGGGCATGGCGCCAGATGATCTGGTCGGCCGGCCCATGGAAGACGTGCTGCCGGAAAGCATTCTCGGGATCAGCAGGCCCCATATCCAGGCTGTGTTGAATGGGGAGCCGCAGACCTTTGAGGAAACGCTGGTTTCCAACACCGGTGGCGAGCCCAGGCAGCTCGTGGTGTACTACCTGCCCGACTGGGTGGACGGCGAGGTTCGCGGCTTTTATGTGCTGGTACACGACCTCACCGAGCTGAACGAAAGCCGTCAGCAGTTGGCATTGGCGCAGCGGGACTCGGCCGCCTTGCTGCAGACGATCCACCAGCACTCGATTGTGTCGGTGGCAGACCGGGCGGGCACCATCATTGAGGTCAACGATGGCTT
>JBFHEQ010000286.1:0-4905 GCA_041584075.1 Hydrogenophaga sp. | reverse complement strand
CGATCAGGTCCACCGCGACCAGGGCGGTGCGGTTGCGCACATCCAGCGCCGGGTTGAGTTCCATCACGTCCATGGAGGCCATGCGCCCCGTGTCGGCGATCATTTCCATGCAGAGCTGGGCTTCGCGGTAGGTGGGGCCGCCCATGACGGTGGTGCCGACGCCGGGGGCGATTTCCGGGTCCAGAAAGTCGACATCGAAGCTCACGTGGAGGTGGGTGTTGTCGTCCATGCCGGCGAGCGCTTGCTCCATGGTGTGGCGCATGCCCATCTCGTCGATGTAGCGCATGTCGAACACCTCCAGGCCGTGTTCATGGACGAACCGCTTTTCGCCCGCGTCCACGCTTCGGATGCCGATCTGGCGGACCACCGTCGGCGAGATGGCGGGCGTGGTGCCGCCGATGGATGTCAGCACCTCGGGACCGTGGCCGCAGAGCACCGCCACCGGCATGCCGTGCACATTGCCGCTGGGGGTGAGGTCGGCGGTGTTGAAGTCGGCGTGGGCGTCCAGCCACAGCACGCGCAGCTGCTTGCCGGTGTCGCGGCAATGGCGGGCGACCGCGCTGATGGAGCCGATACCCAGGCAATGGTCGCCGCCCAGGACCATGGGCATGTGACCCCGGCCCAGCGTGGCGTAGACCGCGTCGTGCAGGCTTTGATTCCACTGCGCCACTTCGGCGAGGTGGCGGTAACCCTGGTCGGGCGGCAGCCAGGGGTTGGCCGGGCCGCCCAGGTTGCCGGTGTCGGTGACTTGCAAGCCATGGCTCTCCAGAACGGCGGTCAGCCCTGCCACGCGCAAGGCTTCCGGCCCCATGGAAGCGCCGCGCGCGCCAGCCCCGATGTCTGTGGGGGCGCCGATGAGTTCGATGGTGGAATGGTTCATGGCGCCATTGTGAACGCTTCGGAACTGTGGCGTGGCGTGGGCCCCCAGGCGCTTCACTCAGGCGCGGGGCAACTCGATGTGAAAAGTGGCACCTTGTCCCGGCTGGCTTTCGGCCCAGATGCGGCCATCCATGCGCTCGACGGCCTTGTGCACCATGGCCAGACCGATGCCGGTACCGCTCACTTCGTCTGGACGGTGCAGGCGCTGGAAAATGGCGAAGATGCGGTCGTGGTATTTCATGTCAAAGCCTTGACCCTGATCTTTCACGGAGAGGAGAACCTTGGCGCCCGTCTCTCTGGCTGTGATCGTGATGTCGGGCGCAACACCCGGGCGCTTGAATTTCAGGGCGTTGTCGATGAGGTTGCGCAGCACCATGGCCAGGCCTTGCGGATGGGCGCGAACCGACAGTCCTTCAGGCACCTGCAACTGCACGCTCGCCTGATGGCTTTCGATGTCGTTGTGCAGGTTTTCCAGTACTTCCTTCACGGTGTGCGCCAGCGGCACCGCGGTGAGCCGCGTGTCCATCTGTTCGATGCGTGCGTAGGCGAGCAGGTCGTTGATCAGTCGGGCCATGTGATGGGCCGAGCGCTGTATGCGCTGCAGGTAATTGCGCACTTCGGCGTTCAGCCCGGCGCCGTGATCCTCCAGCAGCAGTGCTGTGAAGCCCTCCACACTGCGCACTGGCGACTTGAGGTCGTGCGAGACGGAGTAAGCAAAAGACTCCAGTTCGCGGTTGGCCTGGCTCAGCCGCTTGACGCTGGTGTCGAGCTGCCGGGTGCGCTGCTGGACCCGGGTTTCGAGCTCGGCTGCGAGCTGGTGCAGCCGGGCCTCGGATTGCTGGCGGCCCAGAACGTTGACCAGCATCTCGGCGAACAGCTTCAGCAAGGCCACCTCCTCCGGGGTGTACTCATGGGTGGTCTGTACCGAGTCGAACCCGACAAACCCCAGGAGCTCGGCTGGCGTGTTCATGGGCAGCGCGATCAGGCTGCGGATGCCCTGTGGCTCCAGAATGTCGCGCAGCGGGCCCATGGGCAGGCTGTGAACGTCGTCAACCTCAAAAGGTTCTTGCCGCTCATGCGCCTCCACCCAATGGGGGATCATGTCCATGGGCAGGTCTTGCAGCTGGTCGATGGCGGGTTCAACACCGGGTGCGCACCATTCGTGGGTGTTGCCCGCCGTGCGGGCCTGAAGGTCGTAAGCAAAAATGTAGGCGCGGTCCGCCTGCACGAAGGCGCCAATGTCGCCCAGGGCCTTCCCGATGCTCTGGTGGAGCTCGGCCACAGGCAGGTTGATGAAGCGGGTCGCCAGACGGGCTTGCAATGCCATGAACTGCTGCAGCCGCTCTCTCTGGTGTCGCAGACTTTCGCGCTCGGTGATGTCCCTGGCCACCAGCATGCAGTGTTCACTGTCGGGCGGGCAGGCCAGTCGGGCGCTGAACCGGCGGGTTCCTGCGGGCAGTTTCAGCGCATATTCGAACTCGCGCAATTGCCCGGTGGCAGCCAGATCCAGTTCCTGTTGTATGAGGGAGGCCACATCGGACGGCAAGACGTCATGCATGCTACGACCGAGAAACACCTCGGGCGGCGCGTAGAGGTTTTCGTCTGAGGCACTGTGGTATGAAATGATGCGACCCTTGAGGTCGATCACGAACAGCATGTCCTGCATGACGTTGAACATGCTTTCCAGCATGGCGCCGCGCTGCTGGGCATCGGCCTCGGCATTCTTGAGCTCGGTCAGGTCCAGGCACGATCCAATGAATCCGATGGGTTTCTGGTCTGCATCCAGCAAAGGACGGCAGTGCTCCATGACCCAGCGGTAGCTGCCGTCGTGAAAGCGAAGTCGGAACTCCATGGCGAAAGGACGCTGGTGGAACAGCATCGACGCCATGGCTTCCTGTCTGCGTTCCTGATCATCGGGGTGGATGCCACCCAGCCATCCATGGCCCAGCTCCTCTTCATCGTCGCGCCCGGTGAATTCCCGCCAGCGGTGGTTCACCCAGTCGATTTCACCCGACAGATTGGAGGTCCAGTACAGCACCGGCGAAGCGTTGGCCACGGTGTCCAGCCGTTTGAGGATCTGGCGCTGCGCATCCTCCAGCATCTGCCTCGAGGTGATGTCGAACGTGGTGCCGGCCATGTAGCGGGCATGGCCGTCGCTGTCCCAGAACGCCTGTCCCTGTGTCTCAAACCAACGGATGTTGCCTTGTGAGTCCCGTGTGCGGAAGGTTTCGGCATACCGTTCACCGGTGGCCAGATGGTGGTTCAGGGCATTTTTGAGTCGCAGGCCATCTTCGGGCTCGATGTATTGAAACAGAGCGTCGATCGCATTCTCATGAGGGCCAGGTGCGTAACCATGGCGAGCGAGAAAGTTCGGTGTGTACCGCATGGTGCCTGCCGAAATGTCCCAGTCCCAGACATGACCGGAATCCAGCACGAGCTGGAACCGCCTCTCGCTGAGCGTCAGCGCTTTCAAAGCCCGGTTGAGTCGCCAACCGCCAAAGCCCATGGCCAGGGCCAGAAACAGCACCAGCCCGATGAGTTGGGGCAACTGGGCGCGCCAGGCCGAGAGCGCCGCATTCGTGTCCGCGCCGTAGACAATGACCAGCGAGCTGGCGGCCCCGGCCAGGCGGTGGTAGGCCACACGGCGGTTCTTCTGATCGATCTGGCTTTCGAGGTCCAGCACCCCATGGGGCTCTTGCATGGCTGCCGCCACCCAGTCGGCTGTCACGCGTTGCCCCAGCCGATCGGGCACGTTGGGGGAGCGCGCAAGCAGCGTGGCCGACCCGTCGTCGTTCATCCAGAACAGCGAGACCCGGTCTTCCGCCATTTTTCGGTCGCGTTCCAGCCAGTTTTGCAACGAGGCGAAAGACAGATCAACGCCATAACCTGTGACGCGTTGCAGGTTGGGCTGGGCTGGCCAGGTGAGAGGGATGGTTTGTTGCTGCACGAGCAGCTGGATGTTGCCCAGTGACCAGACGCCCTGTGGCAGCGGCCTCTCACTTTGATGAAGGTCGAGTTGACCGCGTCTGGCTGGATTCAGCGAGCCCACCAAGGCTTGGGTGTACCCCTGGGAGGCCAGAACGTGCAATTCGAATGGAAGGGGGAGTGCGGCGAGCAGTTCGGCATTGGCCTCTGCTTCGTTGATGGAGCGCGACTGGAAAGGGCTGGTGGACGCCCACTGGAGTCGTTCGTCAAATTGTGAAATCGAGGTGCGCGCCACCTTGAGCGTTTGCTCCAGGTCCTGCGACAGACGCAAGGCTTGCCGGGCGGTGTGCTCGCTTGTGGCCTGCAGGGTGAGGTGCCGGTCACGCCACAGAAATGCCGCGGTAGCGACCAGAAGCAATACGATCACACCCACCGTCAAGACCATCAGCAGCGGGCGCTGATCGTGGCTGGACAACGTGTTCCCCGGCGCATCGGGTGCGTCGGGTCCTGGACGCTTGCGGTCGGTTGGAGGGGTGGGCATGAAACAAGATGTGAATCTCGTTCCAGTCTAGCAGCCGTTCGCCGCAGGCCGCAATGCCTTTATCCCAACGGTTTCACATGTTTCGCCGATACTGACCGCCCACCTCAAACAGGGCGCCTGTGATCTGGCCCAGGGAGCAGACCCGCACCGCATCCATCAACACCTCAAAGACGTTGTTGTTGCGAATGACTGCGTCCTTCAGGCGCTCCAGCATGGCAGGTGCCTCAGCGGCGTGGACTGCGTGGAAGGCCTGCAGCCGTTGCAGCTGGCTTTGTTTCTCGTCTTCGGTGGAACGCGCCAGTTCCAGGGTCTCCATGACTTCATCGCCATGGGGGTTGCGGAAGGTGTTGACGCCGACGATAGGGTATTCGCCCGTGTGCTTCAGCATCTCGTAGTGCATGGATTCGTCCTGAATCTTGCCGCGCTGGTAGCCGGTCTCCATGGCGCCGAGCACGCCGCCACGGTCGGCGATTTTCTCGAACTCCGACAGCACCATTTCTTCCACCAGCTCGGTCAGCTCGTCGATGATGAAGGCGCCCTGGTTGGGGTTTTCATTTTTT
>JBFHEQ010000285.1:0-4908 GCA_041584075.1 Hydrogenophaga sp. | reverse complement strand
GGTGGGTTCGTCACACAAGAGCACGGCAGGGTTTTTGGCGATGGCGCGGGCGATCGCCACCCGCTGCTGCTCACCGCCCGAGAGTTGCGACACAAAGTGGTTGATCCGTTCACCCAGCCCCACCAGCCCCAGCGCGTCTTCGGGTTTCATCGGGTCGTCGGCCAGCTCGGTCACCAGGGCCACATTTTCCCGCGCGGTCAGGCTGGGAATGAGGTTGTAGAACTGGAAGACGAAGCCCACGTGTTCGCGCCGGTAGCGGGTGAGCTCGGCATCGTCCGCGCCAATGAGTTCATGCGCCTGGCCGGCATGGGTCCATTGCGCAGACCCGCTGGTGGCGGTGTCCAGGCCACCCAGGATGTTGAGCAGGGTGGACTTGCCGCTGCCCGAAGCGCCCAGCAAGACCACGAACTCGCCACGCACGATGTCCAGGTCCACGCCGCGCAGGGCATGGACCGCGGTCGCACCCTCGCCGTAGACCTTGGTCAAGCCACGCGCAACAAAGACCGCCGATGCCCCTCGGGCCACGGGCGCGGCGGCGTCAGACATGTCGGCCCGTGCGCACGGCCGGGATCGCTGTTTCGATCAATGGGAAAAAAGATGCCATTCCGGCAGTGTGCCGAACATCACGGCCGACCGCCATGACTTGCATCAAAACGGTGGTTTCGTGTGTTGGATGGACGCGGCAATGTGCCCGCCCGTGGGCCCCCACAGGCGCGGGCGGTATTCGTTCACGCCGCAGCGTGCGTCCGCGCACATGCGCCACCCGCCAGTGATAAAAGTCACAGATGCTCTGGAGAGCAACCCCCTACAAATCGCAGCCCCACCCGCGAAAATCCAGAGCACAACACCCTGAAGGCCGCCACAAGCGCGCCGTTCCGCCAAAAAATGCCGGTGAAACCCGCCGCCTGGAGACCCTTATGCCCACCTGGCTGACCCTGTGGATTCAATCCTCCCGATCACGCGCTGACCGGTCCACGACCACGAACGCTGACAGCCACCACGAACTCCACAGCGCTCGCCATGCCTTGCTCAACTGCATTCACGACTGCTCGGACGGCAGCGTCCGCCTTCTGCAAAAGAAAATTCAGCAGGCTCAAACCCACCGGGACCTGTGGGCGCTTCGCAGCGAGATCTACCAGTGTGTGGCCATGCAGCACCACCAGGCCATGGCCACGGAGCGCCTGCAATCCCTGGCCCACCATTTCGAAGGATGGGTCGGGTCTGCGGACGTGCGGCCAAGGACGAAGTGAAGCGCGGTCCGTTCAGTTCCAGACCCGCTTGAGCTGGGCATCACGCCCACAGCTGTAGCGGTAGTAGTTGTAGCGCACCGAGTTTTTCTTGTAGTAATCCTGGTGGTACTCCTCGGCCGGGTAGAAGGTGCTCGCAGGCGCCAGCTCGGTGTGGATCTTCTTGAAGCGCCCTGTCTTGAGCAAGACATCCCGGCTGGCCTCGACCACCTGGCGCTCTGCCTCGTTGCCCCAGTAAATACCGCTGCGGTACTGGCTGCCGATGTCGCAAAACTGGCGGTCTTTTTCGGTGGGGTCAATGGTCTTCCAGAAGTACTCCACCAGCTCGGCGTAGCTCACCTTGTCCGGGTCGTAAGTCACACGCACCGCTTCGGTGTGGCCGGTGTGACCGGCGCTCACGGCCTGGTAGGTCGGGTTGGTGGTTTTGCCCGCCGTGTAGCCCGACTCGGCCTGGGTCACGCCGGGCAGCTTCTCGAAATCGGACTCGGTGCACCAGAAACACCCGCCAGCGAACACCGCTGTCGCCGTGGCCGCATGGGCCCATCCCGACAGGGTTGCACCGGCGAGCGTCAGACAGAAAGCGGCAAGGGCTGTGGGTTTGGTTCGCATGGAAACTCCAGGGCAATGTATTGAGAGGGGTGAGATCGGGGGCGGACAGGGCATCAGGTGCGCAAGGCGGGCAAAGCCTCGCCCTCAGGCACAAAGGCCAGGGCCACCCCGTTGTTGCAATAGCGCTTGCCGGTGGGTTTGGGACCGTCGTTGAACACGTGGCCCTGGTGGCCTCCGCAGCGCGAGCAGTGGTATTCCGTACGGGGATAGATCAGTTTGAAGTCGGTGGATGTGCCGACCGCCTCTGGCAGCGGCTGCCAGAAGCTGGGCCAGCCTGTGCCACTTTCGTACTTGTGGGCCGCGTCAAACAGGGGCAGCTGACAGGCTGCGCAAACGTAGGTGCCGGCACGCTTTTCCTGGTTCAAGGGGCTGGTACCCGCCCGCTCGGTGCCCTCCTCAAACAAGACCTGAAAAGCCGCAGGCGACACCAGTTTGCGCCACTCGGCATCCGTCTTTTTCAACGGAAAGGGCGGCGAAGCGGCCAAAGCGGCGGAGGGCAAGGACACGGCGGCCATCCACGACGACACGGCTTTCATCAAATCTCTGCGTTGCATGGTGTAGTTCTCCTGAAAGGGTTCCAGCGGTTTGATCACAAACCAGACCGGTGATGGACGTCTGTCGGACGCGAGCGCACTTTCTTACGTCAACCGGAACGAGATCATGCGGCTCGCTCGCCACAGCGGCGCGTTTCGGTCTGATGCCCATCCTTGCGTTGCGTTCACCCGATAAAATTGCAGATACAACGATTGCAAGTACAATTTTCTGATGATCAGGCCCGTCACCCCCTCTGAAACGTCGCCAGAGGCCCGCGTGCGGCCCCAAGGCTGCACCAATCTGCAACTGCGACAACTCATGCGCCGTGTGGCCCAGCACTACGACACCGAGCTCGCACAAGTCGGACTCAAGACCACCCAGTACTCGCTGCTGAGCTATGCGCTCAAGCTGGGTCCGGTTCGTCCCGCCGATCTCGCTGCCGCGCTGAAGATGGATGCCTCCACCCTCACCCGCAACCTCAAGCCCCTTATCGCCGCCGGCTGGCTGCGCCTGGACCCTGGCCCAGACGGGCGCACCCGCAGCGTGGTGCTGACGCCTGAGGGCGTGAGCAAGCGCGAAGAAGCCAAACAACGCTGGAAAACCGCACAACTGCGCCTCAACGCCACCCTGGGCGAAGCGCGGGTCGCCGCCCTGCACACCTTGATCCACGAATCCATGGACCTGCTCGACCCAGCCGAGTCAGCCGGTGTGAAGGGTTGAGCCCTGGCACACCCGCCAGATTTCCTGAACGAGCCACGGAACCCATGAACGCAACCAACCGCCCTGCCCCCACCCGCGCCGCCCTGATCGTTGGCGCAGGCGACGCCACCGGTGGCGCCATCGCCCGCCGATTTGCCGCCGAGGGCTACCACGTGGTGGCCGTCCGGCGCACCGCAGAGGCCCTCATGCCCCTGGTGCAAGCGATCCAGGCCGCCGGCGGTCGCGCTGAAGGCTGGGCCTGCGACGCACGCAAGGAAGAGCAAGTCGTCGCGCTGTTCGAACGCATCGAGCGCGAGATCGGCCCATTGGAAGTCATGGTCTTCAACATCGGTGCCAACGTGCGTTTCGGCATCACCGACACCACGGAGCGCGTCTACCGCAAGGTTTGGGAAATGGCAGCGCTGGCGGGCTTTCTGGTCGGCCGCGAAGCAGCCCGCGTCATGCGCCCCCGCACGCAAGGCAGCATCTTTTTCACCGGCGCCACCGCCAGCCTGCGCGGCAGCAATGGTTTTTGCGCCTTTGCCGGCGCCAAGTTCGCCCTGCGTGCCCTGGCGCAAAGCATGGCCCGTGAACTGGGCCCGCAAGGCATTCACGTCGCCCATCTGGTGATCGACGGCGCCATCGACACCGCCTTCATCGCCGACAACTTCCCCGAGCGCTACGCCACCAAGGCCGAGGGCGGCATACTGGACCCCGATGCCATCGCTGCCACCTACTGGGCGCTGCACCAGCAGCCTCGAAACGCCTGGACCCACGAACTCGATTTGCGTCCCTGGTCTGAAACCTGGTGACCCGCACCTTACCGAAAGCCCCCCGCATGAGCCACAAAGCTGTTGAGTTTTTTTTCGACGTGGGCAGCCCCACGGCCTATCTCGCCTGGACACAGCTGCCGGGCATCGCCAAGGAGGCCGACGCCAACATTGTCTGGCGTCCCATGCTGCTCGGAGGGGTGTTCAAGGCCACAGGCAACCAGAGCCCGGTCACCGTACCGGCCAAAGGCCAATGGATGAACGGCGACATCGCGCGCTGGGCCCAGCGCTACCTCGTGCCATTCCAGTTCAATCCCCATTTTCCCGTCAACACCCTCGCGCTGATGCGCGGCGCCACCGGTATCCAGATGCGCCAGCCTGAGCGCTTGAACGACTATCTGAAAGCGGTGTTCAAAGCCATGTGGGCCAAACCGGTGAACATGGGCGACCCTGAGGTGATGGCCACCACACTGGCCGCTGCGGGATTTGATGCCACCGCCTTCGTGGCGCTCATCAACGACCCCGAAGTCAAAGCCCAGCTCGTGGCCACCACCGAAGAAGCCGTGCGAAGAGGCGTGTTCGGCGCGCCGAGCTTCTTCGTGGGCGATGAACTCTTCTTTGGTCAGGACCGACTGGGGTTTGTACGAGAGGCGTTGGGCGCCTGACCGTCGAGGTTGTGACATGAGCGCAGCGCTGCAACCGCACGCCCCCTCTTGACGCAGCCGGGGTCCCCCCCGGCCAGGCTTCGCAACGCTGCGCATGCTTTTTTTGGCTGCAACCCGAAGGGAAAGGCTTTCGGTCAGCGCAACGGCGGCGAGCTGCACGCCAGCAGGGTTTGGCTCAGCTTGAGCGCAAAGCCGTGGGCCAAACCTGTTCATGAGCTCACCAGGCCGGCATCACCAACGTCTTGTGTTTGCCAGGCTGGGTTCGTGAAAGCAGAAACGGTGGTTTCCAAAGGGCTGTGCATCCAGGGTGTTGGTGAAGTCAGTCTTCCCGGCCTGTTGACCTCTGTTCGCTGACGTTGAATCGCCCTGCGCCATGAGAAGGGC
>JBFHEQ010000284.1:0-4921 GCA_041584075.1 Hydrogenophaga sp. | reverse complement strand
GGGCTCTCGAAGAACGGTATTCAATAGGTCTGGGTGGTCTGGCCTGTGTAGCATGTGATGGATCGGCCTAAAGAGCCGCAGCCTGATGTCGAAACCAAGGGTACTGAGACATCTCCATGCACCAACCTGATCATTTGCCAGAGAAACTGAGCACAACGCGTGTCGCCGCCGGTTGGGTGCTTTGCGCCGGGCTTGCGGGGGCTTTGACGGCCGCTGGAGCAACGGACGTCACCACCATGAGCCTGGAGCAGCTGCTCGACCTCAGGGTGGTGGGCGCTTCGAAGTACGCGCAGAAACAGAACGAAGTTGCGGCGGCTGTCAGCATCATCACGCGCGATGAAATTCGGGCGTTTGGGTGGCGCAGGCTCGATCAGGCGCTGGCCACGCTGCCAGGCATCTACACCACCTACGACCGCCAGACCAGCCACCTGGGCACGCGGGGCTTCAGTGTGCCGGGCGACGTGAACACGCGTTTGCTGGTCACGATCAATGGCAATCGCGTCAACGATCTGATCTTTGACACGGGTCCTACCGGGTACGACTTTCCGCTCGATCTCTCACTCGTCGAGCGCATCGAGTTCATCCCGGGCCCGGGCAGCGCCGTCTACGGCCAGAACGCCATGTTCGGGGTGGTCAACGTGGTCACGCTGACCGGTGCTTCCCTGGACGAAGGACAAATGGCCTTGGGATCGGAGCCCTCCCCGGGCCTGACCGAGGGGCGTTTCAGCTGGGGCAAACGGCTTGATACCGGTCTGGATGTGCTGGTCTCTGCGTCGGGTCTTCGTTCGCGTGGCAAAGACCGTTTCATGGACTTCGGTGCCACCGGGATTTCCGGGGTGGCACAGGGGCTCGATGGAGAACAGGACAAGGCGTTTTTCGGCCGTCTGGGCTTCGGACCCTGGTCGTTCGAACTGGTCCATGGGGATCGCACCAAGGACGACCCCACTGGCATCTACGGCTCCGATCCACTGGTGGCGGGCCAGTACCAGGGCAACCTGTACACGCTGGCGCAGGCGCAATACGAGAGCCGGTTTCTTGGCGACAGCCTGCAACTGATGGGGCGCCTGTTTGTGGGGCAGAACCGCTACAGCAGCCGCCTGAACTATGGAACCCCGTTTGACTTCCCCGGCGTGGGCGACTGGTATGGAGGGGAAGCCCGGCTGGTGTCCACGGCGCTGGACAACCACAAGCTGATGCTCGGCTTCGAGGTGCAGGACATCACCCGCATCGACCAAGCGGTGATCGACCCGGCCGACCCGGCCAACAACCTGCTGATCCAGAGCCCCGTGACACGTATCGGGCTCTATGGGCAGGACGAGTGGCACCTCACAGACGACCTCACCGCCACCCTGGGCGTGCGCTTTGACCACAACACCACAACCGGCAGCAAGGTCAGTCCTCGCATGGCCCTGATCTGGCAGGCGTCACCTTCGACCACATGGAAAGCCTTGGCTGGACGCGCCCACCGCGCTCCCAACCCCAATGAGCGTGATTATTACGACGGCCTGGTGCTCGCGGCCAATCCGCTGTTGACCGACGAAACCGTGGAAACCATGGAGCTTGTGGTCGCCCACCGCGTCAACAGCGACCTCCGGTTGCAGGCCACGGGTTACCGGTGGACCCTGCACGACCAGATCGTGCCGGGCTTGGACCCGGTCAGCGGGCTGTCTCAGTTCCAGCCGGGCGGCAAGGTCGTGGCCAATGGCCTGGAACTGTCGGCGGACAAAACCTGGGGTGGGGGCGCCCGCCTGCGTGGCAGCGTGTCCCTGCAAAAGGCCGAGCTGGCCCAGGGCGATACGCTGAACAACTCGCCACAGCGCCTGGTCAAGCTCAACTTTTCGGCACCCTGGCGGGCGGCAGGTGTTTCCCTGGGCTATGAGCTCCAGTACGACAGCCAGCGAAGAACCCTGGATGGCACCTGGCTGGGCGGTCGGGCGGTGTCCAACCTTCACATCCGCACCGACCGCTGGTTGCCAGGGGTGGAGCTGGGGCTGGGCGTGCAAAACCTGTTCAACAAGCGTTATGCGGTCCCCGGTGGCACCAGCAATTGGCAAAACACCCTGGAACAGGATGGCCGCACGGTGCGGATAGACGCGCTGTACCGGTTCTGAAGGCCGGGCGGGCAATGCCCTGAGTCCATGACTTGACCTGGTGTTGGCTCAGGCTCAGGCGCAGGCAGAGTATTGCCCCGGAGAAGGTCTTCAGCCCCGGTTTTTGGGATGGGGGAGACCTTGTCCCTGGGCATCCAGCACATCCCAGCAAGCCCCGGTCGTGTGGTAGTCCACCTTGCCCGCAGGGCTTTTTTCATCACTGATCTTGCTGTTGTCCGCGCGCAGGATGCGCCACCAGGCCCCATGTTGATGGTCAACGAAGTGTGCCCAGGCATAGGCCCAGATGCGATCGTAGGTTTCCCAATAACGGGGTTCGTCCAGCGCGATCGCCAGACGCGCGGCGGCGGCCAGGCTCTCGGCCTGTACCCAGAAGTACTTGTCGGTGTCGCAGGGGCTGCCATCGGGGGCGAAGCCGTAGTACAGACCGCCATGCTGTGCATCCCATGACCGCTCCATGGCGGTATCGAACAAGCGCTGGGCGCGGGCCACATGGTCGTCGCGTGGGCGGCGGTCGTTGAGCAGCATGAGGAGCTTGGCCCACTCGGTGAGATGCCCGGGCTGAAAACCCCAGGGGCGGAAAATGTTGCTCTTGTCGTCCCGGTTGTAGTCCCAGTCCACCGACCAATCCGACCGGTAGTGCTCCCAGATCAATCCGTCGGCCAAAGCCGCCTGGCGGATGCAGATGTTGTCGGCCAGGACCTCGGCGCGGTCCAGGTAACGAAGGTCTCCCGTGGCATCAAAAGCGGCCAGGAGGGCTTCACACAGGTGCATGTTGGCGTTTTGCCCCCGGTAGGGGCTGAGCCGCCACGCGGCGTCGGCTTCGTCGGCGTACAGGCCTTGTGCGGGCTCCCAGAACCGCTGCTCCAGCAGTTCAAAGGTCGCTTGTATGCCCGGTTGTGCGTGTTGCAGGCCCGCCATGGACGCGTGTGCATGGGCCAGGAGCACAAAGGCCAGGCCGTAGGCGTGGTTCGTGTCGTCGATCACGTTCTTTTGTCCGTCGCGCCAGTCCAGTGTCCAAGCGTAGCCACCGGAGACCGGGTCCCGGTGCACCTGAAGAAACTCAAAGGCGTGGCGCAAGGCCTGTTGCGTGGACTCACTGCCTTCGCTGCGTGCCAACATGGCCAGGGTGACCACATACCGGGTGCTGCTCACCAGATGGCGCGTGTGGCGGTCGTAGATGCTGCCGTCATCGCGCAGGAAATGGAACAGGCCACCGGCCGGATCGATGGCGCGGGGCAGGTAAAAGCCCATGGTGTGGCGAATGTGGTCGCGCAGGAAATCGGGGGAGCGGAAATCGGGCAGTTGGGCTGACATGATGATCAGGTGTGGGTACGTGGTTTCAATGGGCTTCAGTTGCCTCAGATCAGTCGGGAGAAGAGGCGGCGCTCGCAATCCGGGTCGCTGCACCGCTCGCATGACCAGGTGGCCGTCGCGCTGTCCATAACCGGGTCTTTGGCCGCCAGCGGGGTGTGCAACACCTGTTCAACGATGCGCAGCGCGGCCTGCATTCGGGTGGGGCCCAGCCCGTATACGGTGTGAAAGGGTATCCCGGCGGTTTGCAGCTGGTGCCTGAGCGCCTCATCGGTGCGCGCCCTGAGGGCCGGGCCATCCCGGAACAGTCCATCCGAAACCCAGGGCACATCAAGTCCCATCAGGAGGTTGAGGTCGGCGTGCCGTTGCCAGTCCAGTGCCGCTGGGTACAGAGAAACGTCCTGAAAGTAGATCTCGCTGTAGGTAGCGATCACCAGCGGCGTTGTGTCGGCGATGACCAGTTGCACAGGTGGTTCCGTGTGCATGGCCGTGTCAATTTGACGGCCCTGTTCTTCGGCCAGATGGGCTTGTTCGGACTGGGTGGGGGCACGCCCCCGGGCGGCACACCAGGTGCGCAGGTGTTCGGGCGCGAGGGCCGAGGATATACCCTTGTCCTGCAAAGCGTCACGCAGATCTGCCGCCAACGTGGATTTCCCGGTGGATTCGCCACCGAGCAAGGCGATCAGCAGCACCGGACACTTCCGGTCAGGGTTTGCCGTGGGCAATCTGAACGAAAATCTCGTTGGGCTTGACCATGCCCAGGTCCTGGCGGGCCAGCTCTTCCACCATGTCCAGTCCGTCTTTCAGGTCACGGACTTCGTTGCCGATCTGGTTGTTGCGCTGATCGGCTGCGTGGTTGCGGAGCTCCAGCTCGGCCAGTTCTTTGCGCATCTCGCCAACCTGCGGCACGCTGCCCCGGCCGAACCACAGCTGCGCGTGCACGATGACGAGCAGGGTGATCAGGAAAGCCGGGACAAAGCGGGACGCCATGGCGGGAGTTTAGCGCGGGCGCTTGGAAGAGGCGAGAAGCACACGCACCGCATCAGGCGGGCACGTGTGCAATCGATCACTTCAGGTTGTAGAACGCGTCGCGGCCAGGATACACAGCCACTTCGCCCAGGTCTTCTTCGATGCGCAGGAGCTGGTTGTATTTGGCCATGCGGTCCGAGCGGCTGAGCGAGCCGGTCTTGATCTGGCCGGCGTTGGTGCCCACGGCGATGTCGGCAATGGTGCTGTCTTCGGTCTCGCCCGAACGGTGGGAGATCACGGCGGTGTAGCCAGCGCGCTTGGCCATTTCGATGGCGGCGAAGGTTTCGGTCAGCGTTCCGATCTGGTTGATCTTGATCAGGATAGAGTTGGCGATGCCTTTGTCGATGCCTTCTTTGAGGATCTTGGTGTTGGTGACAAACAGGTCGTCGCCCACGATCTGCACCTTGGCGCCCAGGCGGTCGGTCAGCAGTTTCCAGCCATCCCAGTCGCCTTCGGCCATGCCGTCTTCG
>JBFHEQ010000283.1:0-4943 GCA_041584075.1 Hydrogenophaga sp. | reverse complement strand
GCCACCGCGTCGTAGCCAGGCGCGCCGCCGAGCGGCCCATCGGCGCCGAAGCCGCTGACCCGGCAGTGGATCAGGCGCGGGAAGCGCTCGCGCAGCGTTTGTTCATAGCCGATGCCCCAGCGCTCCAGCGTGCCGATCTTGAAGTTCTCGATCAGCACGTCGGCGTCCGCCAGCAGCTTGAGAACGATCTCGCGCCCTTCGGGCTTGGACAGGTCGATCACGATGTCGCGCTTGTTGCGGTTCAGGCCGTTGTAGTAGGCCGCCGTGCCGTCGTCGGCAAAGGGTGGGCCCCAGGCGCGGGTCTCGTCGCCAGCGGGCGGCTCGACCTTGATGACCTGCGCGCCGTGGTCGGCCAAAATCTGTCCACAGTACGGGCCACCGAGCACGCGTGAGAGGTCAATCACCTTCAGGCCGGCCAGGGCACCAAAGGCGGGCAGGGGAGCGCTGTTACCCATGGTGGCCTGTCAATAGGAGCGCGGCAGGCCCATCACATGCTCCGCGATGTAGTTCAACACCAGCTCGCGGTTCAACGGAGCCGTGCGCAGCAGCCGCACCAGACCGTACAAGTCGTAAATGCCGTATTCCTTGGTGAAACCGTTGCCGCCATGGGTCTGGATGGCCGCGTCAACGGCATGGATGCCGGCTTCGGCACCCGCGTACTTGGCGATGTTGGCAAACTCCCCGGCAGGCAGACCCTGGTCGAAGGCCCAGGCGGCCTTGAGCGCCATCAGCGAGGCCATCTCGATCTCGCTGCGGGCTATCGCGAGCGGGTGCTGAACGCCCTGGTAGGCGCCGATGGGGGTGTTGTTGAACACCTTGCGGTCGTTGGCGTAGGCCACCGCCTTCTTCAAGGCGAAGCGCCCGACACCGGTACACAAGCCAGAGAGGATGATGCGCTCGGGGTTGAGCGTGTCGAACAGGATGTTGAAGCCTTTGCCGACTTCGCCCAGCACATCGGCCTCGGTGAGCTCCACGTTGTCGAAGAACAGTTGCCATTGTGTTTCGGGCACCGGGAAGGCAACTTCAATCAGCGTCTTGCTGATGCCTTTTTTCTTCATGTCGACCATGAAGATGGTGAAGCCGTCGGTTTTCTTTTTCACGTCAGCGCGCGCTGTGGTGCGGGTCACGACCATGGCGTAGTCGGCGCAGTTGGCGTCGGTGATGAAGACCTTCTGGCCGTTGAGCTTGAAGCCGCCCTGGCCGTCGGACTTGGCGATGCTGGTGATCTCGATCGAGTTCGAGCCGGCGTTCGGTTCGGTGATGGCGAAGCAGAACTTGATGTCGCCGGTGCAGCCGCCCGGCAGAAAGCGGCGCTTCATGTCCTCGCTGGCGTGCTTGGCCAGCAGACCCATGGTCATGGTCGGTCCGACAACCAGGTTCAGCAGCGGAATGCCGTTGTTGGCCAGTCCCTCCATGAACAGCAGCATCTCGGTCATGCCCTGGCCGGCACCGCCATAGGCTTCGGGCACCATGATGCCGAGAAAACCGTCGTTGGTGATCTGCTCGTACAACTCGGTGGGGCGTTCGTTCTTGTTGGCGTAGCCGCGCCAGTAATTGTGGTCGAACTGCTTCGAGATACGGTCGCCGTACTCGTAGATCATCCGTTGTTCTTGGGTCAGCGCGAAATCCATGGGGTGTTCTCCTGTGTACTTGGGAAATTCAGGCTCCTTCCCCGAGAGGGAGAAGGAGCGAACTCAATCAGACCTGGGCCGAGGGGAACTTGGGCGCGCGCTTCTCGCGCACCGAGGCCACGCCCTCCTTGGCGTCTTCGCCCAGGAAACACAGCATTTCCATCGCCAGCGAGCTCTCGAAGATCGGGCGCGCCACGTTCATCCAGCCGTTGAGCGACCGCTTGGTGAAGCGGATCGCCTGCTGGCTGCCATTGGCCAGTTTGTTGGCCACGGCCATGGCCTTGTCCATCAGCTCGGCGCGCGGCACGCACAGGCTGACCAGACCGATGCGCTCGGCTTCCTTGCCGTTCACGAACTCGGCCGTCATAAGGTAGTACTTGGCCTTGGCCATGCCGCACAGCAGCGGCCACAGAATGGCTGCGTGGTCGCCGGCGGCTACGCCGATCTTGACATGGCCGTCGGTAATTTTGGCCTCCTCGGCCATGATGCTGATGTCGGCCAGGAAGGCGACTGCCAGACCGGCACCGACGGCCACGCCGTTGATGGCCGAGACGATGGGCTTGTCGCAGGCCATCATGTTGTAAACCACGTCCGAAGCCTCGGTCATGGTGTTGGCGATTTCCTTCGGGTTGCCGACCATGCCGGCCACCCATTCCAGGTCGCCGCCGGCCGAGAAAGCCTGGTCGCCCGCGCCGGTGATGACCGCCACCTTGGTCTTGGCATCGTCAGTGACCACGCCCCAGATCTTGGTCAGCTCCCAGTGCAGCCGGCCATTGGTGGCATTCATGACCTCGGGGCGGTTGATGGTGATGACCAGCACGCCGTTGGGCTTGTGGTCGAACTTGAGGAATTGAAAGTCAGCGTAGTTCATGTTGAGGCTCCTTGAAAAAAATTGAAAACGAAAACGAAAATGAAAGGCAAAGGACGGTCAGCGCAGCTCGGCGCGTCCGTTGTTCAGCACGACGATGTCGCGTTCGACGGCGCGGGCGCGAAAGGAAACGACCTTGCCATCCACCCATAGCTCGGTGCGTATCGTTTCGCCGGGGTAAACGGGTGACGAAAAACGCACATCCAGCGACTGCAGGGCGCTCGGGTCGCCGCCGCAGACGCGCTGGGTGAGTGCCCAGCCGGCGATGCCGTAGGTGGCCAGGCCGTGCAGGATGGGCTGCTTGAAACCGGCGGCGCTTGCCACCGCGGGTTCGGCGTGCAGCGGGTTGTAGTCGCCCGAGAGGCGGTAGATCAGCGCGGCACGCGGCTGGGTGGCGAAATCGTCGCTGTGATCAGGCGCGCGCGTGGGCAGCTCATGCACGGTTTTGACCGGCCCGGCCGGGCCGCCAAAGCCACCGTCGGCGCGGCAGAAGGTGGTCGAGGTCAGCGTGGCCAGCAGTTCGCCGCTGGTGGCGTCCGTCACCGTGCGCTCGGTGTAGATCAGAGCCCCCTTGTCCGGCCCCTTGTCGATGATCTGGCTCACCCGCGTGCGCCCGATCACTTCACCCTCGGGCGGCACCGGCCGGTGCAGGCGCAAGCCCTGTTCGCCATGCACCAGCCGCACCCAGTCAACGCCGGTGGCCGGGTCCTTGAGCCACATGCCGGGATAGCCCAGCACCACCGGCAGAGTGGGCAGCGCCAGCAGGTTCTTTTCATAGACAAAGCGCAGCTCGGTCTCGTTGGTCGGGTCGGTGCCCAGGCCCACGCCCAATGCGTAGAGCATGGTGTCGCGCTGGGTGTAGCGATGGCGAACGTCCTCGAACGGCCATGCCATCAGTTTCTCGTAGTTGATCGCCATGGCAGATGACGTCAGACGGGATCCCAGGAGAACACGATGTTCGAGCTCTCCAGCGGATAGAAGTTCTGCTTCATGGCGGGCAACACGCGCTCGGCGATGGTCTCGGGTGTCCAGCCCTCGGCGGTGTGCATGCCGCGGATCGGGCGCGACTGGCTCATGAGGAAGATCTCGTTGCCGCGCACGGCGAAGATCTGGGCCGTGACGTCGGCTGCGGCATTGCTGGCCAGGAAGGTGGCCATGGGCGCAATCTGCTCGGTACCGAGTTTTTTCAGTTTTTCCACGCGTGCCTGTTGCTCGGGTGTGTCGGTGGGGATGGCGCCGATCATGCGGCTCCAGGCGAACGGCGAGATGCAGTTGGAACGCACGTTGTAGCGTTGCATGTCGCCGGCGATGTGGCGCGACATGGCCACGATGCCCAGCTTGGCAGCGGCGTAGTTGGCCTGGCCCAGGTTGCCGATCAGGCCGGACGTGGAAGTCATGTGCACATAGGCACCCGACTTCTGCGTCTTGAAGTGCGGGGCGGCGGCGCGCGAAGTGAAGAAGCTGCCGTTGAGGTGCACGTCGATGACGGCGCTCCACTCCTCGGGCGACATGTTGAAGAACAGGCGGTCGCGCAGGATGCCGGCGTTATTGACGACGATGTCGATGCGCCCGAAGGTGTCGGCCGCGCATTCGATGATGCGGTTGGCCGTGGGCCAGGTCGAGACGCTGTCGGTGCTGAGAACGGCCTGGCCGCCAGCGGCCTTGATCTCGTTGACCACCTGCTGGCCGTGGCTGGCGTCATTGCCTTCGCCGCCGACCGAGGCGCCGATGTCGTTGACCACCACCTTGGCGCCTTGCGCCGCCATCATCAATGCGATGTCGCGGCCGATGCCCCGGCCCGCGCCGGTGACCACGGCGACTTTGTCTTGCAGCATGTTGCCCTTGCTCATGAAATGACTCCTGGTTGTTGATATGAAAAATCAGACGGTGGCGGCCGTGCCCAGCAGGGCCGTCACCTGGCTGGAAAGAACGCCGCCGTTGCCGTGGCACAGGGCGATCTCCGCATTCGGCACCTGGCGGTCGCCGGCCTCGGCGCGCAGTTGCTGCACGGCCTCGATCAGCAGGAACATGCCGTACATGCCCGGGTGACAGCACGACAGGCCGCCGCCATTGGTGTTGACCGGCAACGCGCCCCCCGGTGCGATGCGCCCGTTGCGCACGAAAGCGCCGCCTTCGCCCTTGGCGCAAAAGCCCAGGTCTTCGAGGAACAGCAGCGTGTTGATGGTGAAGGCGTCGTACAACTCCAGCACGTCCACGTCCTTCGGGGCCAGCCCGGCCATGGCGAAGGCGCGCGGCCCGGACTCGGCGGCGGCGGTGACCGTCAGGTCGGGCATGGAGCCGATCTGGCGGTGCCAGGTGGCCGCGGCCGCGCCGAGCACATAGACCGGCGGTTTGGGAAAGTCGCGCGCCCGCTCGCTGCGCACCAGCACCAGGGCGCCGCCGCCGTCGGTGACCAGGCAGCAATCGAGCACCGACAGCGGGTC
>JBFHEQ010000282.1:0-4945 GCA_041584075.1 Hydrogenophaga sp. | reverse complement strand
AGCGTCGGATTTGATTTTGCCGGCACCTACACACGGATCGTTCCCAATGCACTGATCGGCTACGCCTTTGGCGACCGGCAGGCGCTGGTCGAGTTTCTGTCCGGAAGCGACGGCGTCACGGTGCGCGTCACGTTTGATGCCGAGGCCGAGAACCCCGAGGCGCAACAACGCCAGGGATGGCAAGCCATCTTGAACAATTTCAAACGGCACGTTGAATCACGGCAGTGAAAACTTGCGTGTGAGCGGTCCGATTTGCATCTTCCCCAAGGAGAACCCACATGTTCAACCAGATATTCGTCAACCTGCCCGTCAAGGACCTGACCCGATCCAAGGCCTTCTTCACGGCCCTGGGGTTGAGCTTCAATCCGCGGTTCACCAATGAGCAAGGTGCGTGTCTCGAAATCGGTGAGACTTTTTTCGCCATGCTTTTGGTGGAGCCCTTCTTCCAGGGGTTCACCAAAAAGCCCATCTGCGACGCCCACCAAAGCACCGAAATGTTGCTTGCACTCTCCATGGACAGCCGCGCCGATGTGGAAACCATGATGCAAAAGGCGGTGGCCGCTGGCGCCAGCACGCCCAACCCGCCGGTCGACCACGGGTTCATGTTTCAGCACGGCTTTGCCGACCTGGACGGCCACCAGTGGGAGGTGTTCTGGATGGACATGGCCGCTGCGCCCGAACAGATGTAAAAACGCCGGCGCGTGCATTCCTCGGTTCACGACACCATTGCCGCCGTCTGGCGCGCCGAGTCTGCGCGCATCGTGGCGGTGGCGATGCACCGTGTGCGCGACCTGGGGGTGGCCGAAGAACTGGCGCAAGACACGCTGGTGGCGGCGCTGGAGCATTGGCCGCTCAAGGGCGTGCCGGACAACCCGGCGGCCTGGCTCATGACCACGACCAAAAACCGGGCGCTGGACCACCTGCGCCACCGCCAGATGGCGGGTCTGCGGGAGGGCGAGCTGGCGCAAGACATGCAGGCCTGGCAGACCGATCACACCCCCGATTTTTCAGATGCCTTGAGCGATGCGATGCAGGACGATGTCGGGGACGATGTGTTGCGGCTCATCTTCACCGCCTGCCATCCGGTCTTGTCGGCCGATGCGCGGGTGGCCTTGACTTTGCGGCTGATCACGGGCCTGTCCACCGCAGAGATTGCCCGCGCTTGCCTGGCGAGCGAAGCCACCATCGCCCAGCGCATCGTGCGCGCCAAACGGACTCTGGGCGAGGCGCTGGTGCCGTTTGAGTTGCCACGAGGTGAAGACAGGGACCAGCGGCTGGCCTCGGTGCTGGAGGTGGTTTACCTGCTGTTCAACGAAGGTCATGCCGCCACCAGTGGAGCGGCCTGGGCACGCCCCGACCTGTGCCACGAGGCCTTGCGACTGGGTCGCCTGCTGGCCGGTCTCGTGCCCGATGCGCCCGAGGTTCAGGGCCTGTTGGCGCTGATGGCTTTTCAGGCTTCCCGGTTGCCGGCGCGCGTGAGTGAACAAGGTGAGCCTGTGTTGTTGCGGGACCAGGATCGGCGGCGGTGGGACCAGGCCTTGATCCAGCAGGGCCTGGTCGCACTGGACCGGGCCGGGCAGGGCGGCTCGCGGTCGGGCAGCTACACCTTGCAGGCCGGCATCGCCGCCTGCCATGTGCGTGCGCCAACACTCGAAGACACCGACTGGACACGCATGGTGGCTTTGTACGACGCCTTGTCGGCGCTGGAGCCTTCGCCGGTGGTGTTGCTCAACCGGGCGGTGGCCGTCGGCATGGCGCAGGGCCCGGCGGCCGGGCTGGCCGCGATCGAGGCCCTCGACGGCCATGCGGCGCTGCAAGCTTACCCCTGGTACTACAGCGTGAGGGCCGAGTGGCTGGAACAGCTGGGTCGTGTGGAGCAGGCCCGGTCTGACTGGACCCGGGCGGCTTCTCTCACCGACAATGAGGCCGACCGCGCCTTGTTGCTCCGCCGAGCCCGGGCAGACGTCGATCAAGCAAGCGGACCACCGGCAGACTGACCGGCTGGCCCGCTGGTTCATTTGCTGTGGGATGCGCTATTTTCATGAACGAACTCAACGTGCTGGGCACGCCGCTGGCGGCCTGTTCTTTTGATCCGCTGACCGGCTATTTCCGGGATGGCTGTTGCAACACCGACGACAACGATCGCGGGACCCACGTGGTGTGTGTGCGCGTGACCGCCGACTTTCTCGCGTTTTCCAAGGACCGTGGCAACGACCTGGTCACCCCGCAGCCCGCATTTCGATTTGCCGGCTTGCGCCCCGGCGACCGCTGGTGCCTGTGTGCCCTGCGCTGGCTGGAGGCGTTGCGCGCCGGCGTCGCGCCACCCGTCAACCTGAACGCCACCCATGCGCGTGCGCTCGAATTGCTGGAGCTTGACGATTTGATGGCCCACGCCCTTTGAGGCTTGCGCCGAGGGACGCGCCATAGGGCATTTGCTCAGGGCGCCAGCCGGGTGAGCCGGCCCGCTCGCCACTTCACCCGTTGGTGACCCGAGCGCGCGAGCGCCAGCCAGTCCATCGATTCAACCTGTGCGACCAGGACGGCCAGCTGGTGTGGGGTGGCAGGTTTCCCTTCCGCCGGCTTGTGCGCTGTGAGGTCGCTGCCCGGTGGCGCCGGGGCGAGGTAGTCAGCGGCAGATGCGGTGTGGCGAACCTGTTGCCACGCGGCGTCCACCGCCTCGCCTTGTGCCAGCACATGGAACCGGGCGGCGATCCGCAACTGCCATTGCAGCTCGGCGCTCCAGAACACCAGCGTGGCCAGAGGCTGGGCCAACAATTCGGCCACTTTGGGGGAGCGGCGATCGGTATAGATGTGCAGTTGCGCTGTGACCGGATCAACCGCACGCAAGACCACGGTGCGGGCTTGCGCCAGGCCTTGGTCGTCGGTGGTGGCCAGCACAGGCGTGCGCCAGGCGTGACCACGTTGATGAACCGCTTGATCGAGTTCGCGCCAGAGACGCTGTGGCAAATCCGGATCGGGTGGGTCAGTGGGGTGGCGTGCGTCGTGCATGGCACGATTCTGGGCCGCGCCACAAAGACCTGTGGTCAGCCAGGTTTGATGGCCACTTTCAAGACGCCGTCGCGCTGGTGGGCGAACAGGTCATAGGCCTCCACGATGTTGTCCAGCTTGTATTGGTGCGTGACCATCACGCCCAGATCAAGCCGGTTCGAGGCCACCACATTCATCAGCCGGCGCATGCGCTCCTTGCCGCCGGGGCAGAGTGCGGTGTTGATCTTGTGGTCACCCAGGCCTGCGGCAAAGGCCGACAACGGAATGGTCAGGTCTTCCGAATACACACCGAGGCTGGACAAGGTGCCGCCCGGCTTGAGCACCCGCAGCGCCGTTGCAAATGTGCTTTGCAGGCCCAGCGCCTCAATGGAGGCGTCGGCGCCGCGGCCGCCCGTGAGCTTCATGATTTCGTCCACCACGTCGCAGTTGTTGTGGTTGAGCGTGATGTCGGCACCCAGCTGCTTCGCAATGTTCAGACGGTGGTCGTTGCCATCCACCGCAATGATGGTCGACGCGCCGAGCAGGCGGGCACCCGCCGTCGCGCACAGGCCGATCGGCCCTTGTGCGAGCACCACCACGGTGTCGCCGATGCGGATGTTGGCGTTTTCAGCACCTTTGAAACCGGTCGACATGATGTCGGGGCACATCAGCACCTGCTCGTCGGTGAGGCCGTCGGGGATGGGCGCGAGGTTGGCCTGCGCGTCGGGCACCAGAACGTATTCCGCCTGGGTGCCGTCGATCAGGTTGCCAAAGCGCCAGCCGGCCGTGGCCTTGTAACCGTGGCAACCGCACAGGCCTTGAGGCACCAGGTAGCTGCCATCCTGTGATGCCACGCCGTCTTGCGCTGCATAGGAGTTGAAGTTGGGGCAGATGGCGCCAGCGATCACACGCTGGCCTTCGGTGTAGCCCACCACCGCGCTGCCGAGTTTTTCGATCACGCCCACGGGTTCGTGGCCCACAGTCAGTCCCTTGGCGACCGGGTACTCGCCTTTGAGAATGTGCACATCGGTGCCACAGATGGTGGTGGTGGTGATGCGCACCAGCGCGTCGTTGGGGCCGACATCGGGGATCGGCTTTTCGGCGATTTCGATGCGACCGGGTTCAATAAAAATGGCGGCCTTCATCATCTTGGACATGGTGTTCTCCCGTGGGTGTGCGAAACCGCCGATCTTGGCGCCAGCCACGGCACCCTGCATTGATCTGTGTCAGACAATGGGCCAGCCAGGACGCCACCGCAAGGCGCACGACCTGCCGCCGCCGCTATGCTTGGAACGACCGTTGCCCGTTTGTGGCGTCGAAGGAGCCCCCATTGTTTTCATTGCCCATCACCACCCAGCCTTCCATCGGCCGCCTGGCCGCCCGCCTCAGCGGCATGGTGCGCGCGCGCCTGTGGTTGCAGGTGCTGGTCGCCATGGTGATCGGCGTGGCCACCGGCATGGCCATTGGTCCCACGGGTGGCTTGCTGGCACCCGAGATGGCCCAGTTGGTGAGCAACTGGATGGCGATGCCGGGTTACCTGTTTCTGGCGATGGTGCAGATGATCGTGATCCCCCTGGTGGTGGCGTCCATCATTCTGGGCATGACGAGTTCGCAGGACATGGCGCAGCTGCGCAGCATGGGCCTGCGCACCGGCTTGTTCTTCCTGTTCACGACGGTGGTCGCAGCGCTGCTGGGACTGGCGATGGCCTTGGGCGTGCAGCCCGGGGACTACCTGAAGGCGGCGCAGTTGCCGGCCTCGGTGGCCACCCAGGCGGCCGCTCAGGCCCCTTCACTGGCCACGTTGCCCACCCAGCTCGTGGGCATTGTGCCGACCAATCCCTTGCAGGCCAGCGTGGAGCAGAACATGCTGCAGGTGGTGGTGTTCGCGATCTTTGTCGGGGTGGCGCTGGTCACCATGGAGCGCAAGCTGGCCCAGCCGCTGCTGGACCTGCTGGGT
>JBFHEQ010000281.1:0-4964 GCA_041584075.1 Hydrogenophaga sp. | reverse complement strand
CTTATGTGTTGCTCGCGCTCTCGCCCGCCTACCTCGGCTTTGATCCCCGCGCGGCGCAACTGGCCGCCAGCCTGGGCCATGGCCGCTGGGTCTTCTTGCTGCGCGTGAAATGGCCACTGCTGCGCCGCTCGCTGTCCGCCAGCGCCGCCGTGGGCTTTGCCGTGAGCGTCACCCAGTACCTGCCCACCCTGTACATTGGTGCCGGGCGCTTCGGCACCGTGACCACCGAAGCCGTCACCCTGGCCGCCGGGGCCCAGCGTTCGCTCACCGGCGCCTACGCAGGCCTGCAGTTCATCTTGCCCGTGCTCGCGTTCGCACTGGCCGCATGGATTGGGCAACCCCGCCGCTTTAAAGTGCAAACCGCATGACCCTCTCCGTCCACATTCAACACCTGTGCAGTGCCCGGCGCGAACTGCTGCGCGACCTGCGCTTCGATGTGGCGCCCGGCCAGATCCTGACCCTCATGGGCGCCAGCGGCAGCGGCAAGAGCTCCGTGCTCGCGGCCATCGCCGGTACGCTGGCCACCATCGCCGAAGGCGGGCAGGCGCTGCGTTTCGGCGGCACCGTGTCGCTGGACGGCACCGACTTGACCACCCTGCCCACCGCCCAGCGCGGCATCGGCCTGCTGTTTCAAGACCCCCTGCTGTTCGCCCACATGACCGTGGCCGAAAACCTGCTGTTCGCCGTGCCCCCCGGCCCCAAAGCAGAGCGCCTGGCCAAAGTGCAGCAGGCCCTGCAAGACGCCGACCTGGCCGAATTTGGCGAACGCGACCCAGACACCCTCTCGGGCGGCCAACGCGCCCGCGTGGCCCTCATGCGCGCCCTGCTCGCCCAGCCGTGCGCACTGCTGCTCGACGAACCCTTTTCCAAACTCGACGCCGCGCTGCGCGACCAGTTCCGGGCCTTTGTCTTCGACCACATCCGGGCGCAAAACATCCCTGCCGTGCTCGTGACCCACGACGACGCCGACATCGCCGATCCCGCTTTCGTCATTGAACTGAACCATGCTTGACCGCGCCATACAGACCGCCATCAAACCGCTGATCACCCGCGCCGCCCGGGGCTTGGTGCGCGCCGGTATCGGCGCCGACGCGCTCACGTTGACCGGCTTCGCGGTCGGCATGGCCGCCGCCGTGGCCATCGCCTTCGAGGCTTACATGGCTGGCCTGGTGCTGCTGCTGATCTCGCGCCTGATGGACGGGCTGGACGGCGCCGTGGCCCGCGCCACCACACCCACCGACCGCGGCGGCTTTCTGGACATCACGCTGGATTTCCTGTTTTACGCGAGCATCCCGCTCGCCTTCGCCATCGCCAACCCGGCGCAGAACGCCCTGCCCGCCGCCGTCCTGCTCGCCGCCTTCATCGGCACCGGCAGCAGCTTTCTGGCCTTCGCCATCGTGGCCGAGAAAAAAAAGCTCGCCTCCACCGCGCTGCCCGACAAGAGCTTCTACTTTCTGGGTGGCCTGACCGAAGCCACCGAAACCATTGTCGCCCTGAGCGCCATGTGCCTCTGGCCCGAAGCCTTCCCGTTGATCGCCTATGGCTTTGCCGCCTTGTGCGCGATCACCATTGCGATGCGGATCGGGTGGGGGTGGCAGCGGTTTGGATGAGTTGCCGCCAACGCCCGGCTTTCTGACGCGACGCGACCCGACGCGATTGGGCCAAGGCAAAGCAACAGGCTGGGGGGAGATACAAACCACAGGCCAGTCCCTGTGTGCACAGGCGGAAAACGCCGACCCCATCGTCAACCGGAAACCAGACCACTCTGCTTGATGCCGTCAAAAATGAACTGAACCGCCAGCGCGGTCAGCAAAACGCCCATCACGCGGGTGATGACGTGCATGCCGGTGACGCCCAGCACACGCTGGATGCGGCCGGACAACCGAAGCGAGACGAAGGTGAGCAACAGAACCGCCAGCAGCGACGCAATCACGATCGCCTGGCGCGCAATGTCACCTTCCTGATTCGCCATGAGCAAGATGGCAGCACCCATGGCGCCCGGGCCGGCGATCAGGGGGGTTGCCAGGGGGAACACCGAAATGTCCGTCTTGGCAATGGCCTCCTCCGCTTCATCGTCTGTGGTGGAGGTGCCACCGGATGAGCGGGCAAACACCATGTCGATGCCGATGAGCAACAACAGAATGCCACCAGCGGCCCGCAAGGCGGCGAGCGAAATGCCGAGCCGGGCGAGCAGAAACTCGCCGACCAAAGCAAAGGTCAGCAAGATCCCTGCGCCAATCAACGTGCCCCGAATGGCCGTGGTCCGTCGTTGCTGATCGGTCTGGTTGGCCGTCAACACGGCGAACATGGCCGCCACGTCCAGCGGGCCTATCGTTGCGAAAAAAGTGGCCAGCGCCAAGCCTGCAATTTCAACCATGGGTCGATCCCGCCATTTCTCGTCATCTGTGGAGCTTCATAGTATGCAGTGGTCTCGCCGCTGGCGCCGGAATGGCAGCCGGGGCAGCGAGTGAGCGGCGTGAAGAGGAGGAACGATAACGATCGGTGGAGGCCTGGGTGTCGCCCGGTCGACTGAACGCTTGAACAACAAAGCGCAGGATGCGTATCGGGCGATGTGCAAACCTGGGGATGGCGCTCAAAACTCGCGCCGTGCGCGGGAGTTTTGAGCGCCATCCCCAGGCGCCCTTCACCAACTTCAACAGCGGAGACAAACCATGAACACACACACATCCACCACCCTCGCCGACAAACGCTTTTTCTGCGAGGGCCCTCGCTGGCACGACGGCCGCTTCTGGTTCAGCGATTTTTACGCGCACGAGGTGTGTTCGGTGGGGCTGGGGGGCGATGTGCGCAGGGAACTCGATCTGGGCGACGAGCAGCCCTCGGGTCTGGGCTGGTTGCCCAATGGCGATCTGCTGGTGGTGGGCATGACGCGGCGGCAGGTGTTGCGCCGCGCACAGAACAAAGGCCTTTCGGTGCACGCGGAACTGGGCGGCATCGCCACCTTTCACGCCAACGACATGCTGGTCACCCCCGAAGGCGATGCCTACGTGGGCAACTTCGGCTTTGATCTGGATGCGTATCTGCTGGCCCACGGGGTTGACGCGCTGCTGGGTGCGCTCAACACCGACCCTTCGCCTTTTCTCGGCAAACTGGCCCATCTGAAAACAGACGGCACGGCATCGGTGGCGGCCGAGCAGGTGCTGTTTCCCAATGGCATGGTCCTGCTCGACGGCGGCCGCACCCTGGTGGTGGCCCAGACGCTGGGCCTGGAGCTGACGGCCTTTGACCGCGCAGCCGACGGCAGCTTGTCCAACCGGCGGGTGTGGGCTTCGCTGAAAGAAGCCATGGTGGCCCCCGACGGCATCTGTGTGGACGCCCAAGGTGGCATCTGGGTGGCGAATGCCTTGGCGCCGGTGGTGGTGCGGGTGGAGGCCGGCGGACAGATCACCGACACAGTGACCACCTCACAAAACGCGTATGCCTGTGCCCTGGGTGGACCAGAAGGCCGGCACCTGCTGGTGTGCACGGCGCCCACATCGGTGCATTCCGCGGCCGCAGCAGAGGCCAACGGCCGGCTGGAGATCGTGGTGCTTTGAGCGGGTCGTTGAGCGCAGACTGCGGGCCTTGAACCCTGTCGCCTCATGATCAAGGCCCGGGCTTTTCCGTACTCAATGAAAATCCCGGCTCCCCGTGGCCAGCCGGCCCAGCAGCGGCGTGAGGTCTTCGAGGTGGCCCGCGATGAGGTTGCACACTTCGCCTTCGCGTTGCCACACGCCGCGCACGGCCAGCAGCCGCGCGCGCAACAGCGTCTGGTGAAACCGCTCACGCAGGGCTTTCCAGACGATCACTTGCACCACGCCGGTTTCGTCTTCCAGGCTCACAAACACCACGCCATGCGCGGTGCCGGGTTGCTGGCGCACGGTGACGATGCCGCAGGTGCGCACGGGGCGGCCGTCGGGGCAGGCGTGCAACTCTTCTGCGGTCTGGAAGCGGCGCTGGCCCAGTTGGGGGCGCAGCAGCGCGAGCGGGTGGCGACGCAGGGTGAGGCCTAGGCTGGCGTAATCCCACACAATGGCCTCGCCTTCGGGCGCTTCTTTCAGGGCCAGCCAGTCTTCGTCCACCGGCGCATCCTTGAGCAGGATGGGCGCGCTCTTCAAAGCCGCTGCATCCCACACCTGCTGACGGCGGTGGCCGCTCAAGGATTGCAGCGCGTCGGCGGCTGCGAGGTGTTTCATGTCTTGTTGTTCGAGGTTGGCGCGGCGAGCCAGATCATCAACACTCTCAAAAGGCCGCTGATTTCGCGCGACCACGATGCGGTGGATGGCTTCGGTTTTGATGCCTGAAACCATCCGCAGACCCAGGCGCACGGAGGGCATGGAGGGGTTGGGGGCAACCCTCACCCCTGCCCTCTCCCAGCGGGAGAGGGGGTTGGATGCAGCATCCGCTTCAAACACTTCCTCCAGCGTGCAGTCCACTTCGCTGCACATCACATCCACCCGCCGCACCTCCACACCGTGCCGCTTGGCGTCTTGCACCAGCTGGCTGGGCGTGTAAAAACCCAGCGGCTGGCTGTTGAGCATGGCGGCCAGAAACTCGGCGGGGTGGTGGTGCTTGATCCAGCAACTGGCGTAGACCAGCAGCGCAAAGCTCGCGGCGTGGCTTTCGGGAAAGCCGTAGCTGGAAAAACCTTTGACCTGTTCAAACACAGCCTGCGCAAACGCCAGCTCGTAACCGCGCTCGGTCATGCCGTCGATCAGGCGGCGCTCGTATTTGCCCAGGCCACCTTTGCGTTTCCACGCCGCCATGGCGCGGCGCAGGCCGTCGGCCTCGCCGGGCGTGAAGCCGGCCGCGATGATGGCGATCTGCATGCACTGCTCCTGGAACACGGGCACGCCCAGCGTGCGGCCCAGCGCTTCCTCCAGCTTGTGTGGGTAGGTGATGGGCTCCTTGCCCTGGCGGCGGTTGAGGTAGGGGTGGACCGCGCCGCCCTGGATGGGGCCGGG
>JBFHEQ010000280.1:0-4972 GCA_041584075.1 Hydrogenophaga sp. | reverse complement strand
GCGGCGCAGGTATTCCTCCATCATTGGCCCCAGGATCAGCCCCAGCAGCAAAGGCGCCGGCTCACAGCCCAGCTTGATGAACAGGTAGCCGATGAAGCCGAAGATGGCCACCATCCAGATGTCGAAGCTGTTGTTGTTGGTCGAATAGACACCGATGGCGCAAAACAGCACGATGGCGGGGAACAGCAAGTGGTACGGCACTTTGAGCAGTTTGACCCACATGCCGATCAAAGGCAGGTTCAGGATCACCAGCATGGCGTTGCCGATCCACATTGAAGCAATCAGGCCCCAGAAGAGCTCGGGGTTGCTTGTCATCACCTGGGGGCCAGGCTGGATGTTGTGGATGGTCATGGCGCCGACCATCAAGGCCATCACGGCGTTGGGCGGGATGCCCAGCGTGAGCAGCGGGATGAACGAGGTCTGGGCGCCTGCGTTGTTGGCGGCCTCGGGCGCGGCCACGCCACGGATGTTGCCTTCGCCAAACGGGACTTCGCCTGGCCGCAGGCGCGTCTTCTTCTCCAGCGTGTAGGCGGTGAATGCAGAGAGCAAGGCCCCTCCGCCGGGCAGGATGCCCAGGGCCGTGCCCAGCGCGGTACCGCGCAGCACCGCTGGCATCATCAGCTTGAAGTCTTCGGCCGTGGGCATGATGCCATGCACTTCGCCGGTGAATACCTCGCGTTCTTCGTCGGGCTTGGACAGGTTGCTGATGATTTCTCCGTAGCCGAAGACGCCCATGGCAATGGCCAGGAAACTGATGCCGTCGGTCAGCTCGGGGATGTCGAAGCTGTAACGGGTGACGCCCGAGTTGATGTCGGTGCCCACAAGGCCCAGCAGCAAGCCCAGCACAATCATGGCCAGCGCTTTCAGCAAGGAGCCGGATGCCAGCACCACCGCGCCGATCAGGCCCACCACCATCAGCGAGAAATACTCGGCGGGGCCGAATTTGAGCGCCAGCTCGGTCAGTGGCGGCGCAAAAGCGGCCAGAACCAGGGTGCCCACGCACCCGGCAAAGAAGGAGCCCAGGCCTGCGGCGGCGAGCGCAGGGCCCGCCCTGCCCTTGCGCGCCATCTGGTAGCCGTCGATCACGGTGACCACCGACGACGCTTCCCCCGGCAGGTTCACCAGAATGGCGGTGGTCGATCCTCCATACTGCGCGCCGTAGTAGATGCCGGCCAGCATGATCAGCGCGGAAACGGGTTCCAACCCATAGGTCACGGGCAGCAGCATCGCGATGGTTGCCAGCGGCCCGATACCGGGCAAGACGCCGATCAAGGTGCCCAGCAGGCATCCTACAAAGGCATAGATCAGGTTCTGAAAGGTGAAGGCGACGCCGAAGCCGAGGGAGAGATGTTCAAAGAGTTCCATGGTGTTGTCCTCATTGGCCCATGAAGGCTGGCCACACCGGGAACTGCAATTGCAGCACCCGCACAAAGGCCAGGTAGCTGCCCAGCGCCAGCCCGGCGCCCAGCAGCAGCGTCTCTTTCCAGCGGAAGCCTTTTCGGGCCATGCTGGCCACCACCGTCAAGGCCATGATGGCCACGAACATGCCCATGGCGGGCAGGCCAATGGACGGCAGACCCACCAGCAGCACGCCGAACATCACGTTGGCCAGGAGCACAAAGATCAGAGGCCGCCAGGCAAACGCGCCGATGCGGTCGCCCGAGCTCGCGCCGTGGCCCGAAAAGGATTTGACGGTGATGGCGATGCCCAGCAACACGAGCAGGAGGCCCAGCATCATCGGGAAATAGCCCGGGCCCATGCGGGCGGCGCTGCCGAATTCAAAGTCGCGTGCACCCCAGGCAAATGCCGCGCCCGCAGTGGTGAACATCAATCCGGAAAAAAAGTCTTTTTGACTGGCCATGGCCACGGGTTATCTCCTCGTCAGGTTTTGAGCCTGCATTGTCGTTGGTGTTATGGCACCGAAGGACACCGATCGGTGCCAGCGGTTCGAGTGGAAACAGTGGGAGGCTGGTTATGCCCGATTCATGCGGAGCGAACCGGAAAAGCGGGCGGAATCTCGACACATGGGCGACAGCAGACCCGCTTCATCGTCGCCCGGACCCGCTGTTCAGCGAGTTGTCGGTGTCTTGGCGTTTCGGGCGCGGATGGCGCTGGCGATCAGACTGGCCTGTTCTTCGCGTCCCGCCTGCCGGGCAAAATCGACCGCGGTCAGGCCCTGCTCATTGCGGAGCATCGGATCAGCGCCCTCTTCCAGCAGCAACGCCACCAAGCCAGCGTGGCCATACCGCGCGGCCATCATGAGTGGTGTGGTCCGGTTGGGTGACTCGGCGTCGATGTAAGCGTGGTGCTCCAGGAGCAGACGCACCAGGGCTTCGCTCGAGGGTTTCGGATTGGAACAGGCGTAATGCAATGGGGTCCATTGGGTTTTGTTGACCTCGGCCTTGCGCTGGATCAGCTTGCTTGCGATGTCGAGCCGTCCCTGCAGGGCTGCCAGCATCAAAGGGCTTTCGCCGTTGGGGTTGCGGGCTTCTACTTTCACCGAGGGCTGCTTCAGCAGGAAGTTGACCACTTTGTCTGAGCCGCTTCTCACGGCGATCAGCAGCGCGGTTTCCCCACGTTCGTCGACGATGTTGAGATCAAAACTGCGCAGGGTGAGCCCGACGATGGCCGATTCATCGTTGTTTTTGGCTGCCTGAAAAAACTGGTCAAAGGCCCCCGCATGAGAGTGGCTCGACAACGCAATAGCTGCTAATAAAACAACGATCTTTATCGGATATATAAAGTAAATTCTCATCATTTTCCAGCAGGAACCTGGTTGAACAAGCGGTCAAAATTGGCGCTGGTTGCTTCACCGACTGCCTCCGCTGTCAGACCTTTGAGCTCGGCGATCTGCTGGGCCACAAACGGCACATAGGAGGGGTTGTTGGTCTTGCCCCGGTGCGGCACAGGGGCCAGGTAGGGGCTGTCGGTTTCGATCAGCATGCGGTCCAGCGGCACAAACTGGGCCACCGCCTTGAGGTCGACAGCATTGCGAAACGTCAGGATGCCGGAAAACGAGATGTAGAAGTCGAGATCAAGCGCGGCCCGGGCAACCGCTTCGGTTTCGGTGAAACAATGAAAAACGCCCCGGGAGCGTACGGTGGCCACATCGCTGTCGCTGTGGAACCCACCCTCTTCCCGCAGGATGGCCAGCGTGTCTTCAGAAGCGCTGCGCGTGTGGATGACCAGCGGCAGGTCGGTCTGGCGCCCGGCCCGGATGTGGGTGCGATAGCGATCGCGCTGCCAGGCCATGTCGGCCACGGTTCGGCCATTGAGGCGGTAGTAGTCCAGCCCGGTTTCGCCGATCCCGACCACCCTGGGCAAAGCTGCCCGGCTCAGCAAATCGTACAGTGTGGGCTCCTGGACGCCTTCGTTGTCGGGGTGCACGCCCACGGTGGACCAGAGGTTGTTGTGGGTCAGGGCCAGTGAGTGGACATCCGAGAACTCTTCCAGCGTGGTGCAAATGCACAGCGCACGATCGACCCTGGCCTGGTTCATGGCGCTCAGGATCTCGGGCAGTTGGGCCTGGAGCTCGGGGAAGCTTAAGTGGCAGTGGGAGTCGGTGAACATGGGTTGGGGCCTGTTAACACTATTTTTCCAAGTGCGAATGGGGTTCAAAACAGCGCCAATCTGGGCGCACGACAACGGCCAGACGGGGTGTCTGGCCTGGGAGTGCAACGACGAGTGGCGCTGTTTTTAACCCATTCCCTCCGGGTTGCAGCCAAAAAGGCCATGCGCAAGGCTTGAAACGCAGCGGGGTTTCTCCCCGGCCAGGCTTCGCAACGCCGCGCATGGCCATTTTGATCTGCAGCGCATCTTGGAAAGACAGTGTTCACAGGCCCTGGCCGGTCAGGTCGCCATGCACGAGGGATGGCGATACAGGGGAGTCGGTGCGAGGCTGGCGCGGCCGAACCCGTGCACCGCCGAGGGCTCCTTCAGATGGTCTGGGTGGCGCGGTCCGAGCCCAGAGCCGAGCCGAGAACTTCTTCAATCTTGAGCTTCAGCACTTTGGATTTTTCATCTGCCGGGAACCGGATGCCCACGCCCTGGGTTCGGCCCGCAGAGGCTTTGGCCGGCGTGACCCAGGCCACTTTGCCAGCAACGGGGTAGCGCTGGGGATCGTCAGGCAAACTCAACAGCACATAGACATCATCGCCCAAACGGTAGTCGCGGGTGGAGGGGATGAAGATGCCGCCGTCTGAAAACAACGGGATGTAGGCCGCGTAGAGCGCAGCTTTCTCCTTGATGGAGAGCTGGATCACGCTGGGACGGGCTGATGCAGGGCTGGCGGGAGGACTGGTGCTCATGGATTTCGAGTTTAGCGGGAAACAGCGGTTGTGCACGTGAGAGAAGTGGCACCAATGGCCCCCATTCCCTTCACGGTGCATCACCCTGGCTCAGCACCTGTCGGGTGCGGGCCGCCCAGGCTTCCTGCATGAGGCCCGCAGAAAAAGGGTGCTCCACGGTCCGGGCGGCTTCGGACAGCTCACGAGACCAGCGACTCAAGACCAGCCAGCGGGGTGCCGGTGGCAGGCCCTGGGCGGGAAAGAACCGTGGCGCCGCGCCGGCCGCCAAGGCCATCAGGTCGTGGCACAACTTCTGCAGCACGGCCAGTTGCTGGCCAACAGGCCAGGCAGCGAGACTGCGCCAGTCACCCCGGGCCAGTGCCTTGGGCAGGTCGGACCAGGTCTGTGCATCCAGCCCGGCACGGGCCCAGGACAGCGCGTCGGCCGGGCGTCCTCCTGCGGCCTGCAACCACACCTGTGCCTGCTCGGCCGTGGCGGAGGAAAGGCCTTCTTGCTGGCGCAGCCAGGTCAGCGCTTCAACGGCATCGGGCCAGACCATGGCATGGGTCTGGCAACGGCTGCGGATGGTGGGCAGCAGTTGGTGGGTGGCTTCACTGGCCAGAACAAAACGGGTGTCACCCGGGGGTTCTTCCAGGGTTTTGAGCAGCGCGTTGGCGGTGACGTTG
>JBFHEQ010000279.1:0-4979 GCA_041584075.1 Hydrogenophaga sp. | reverse complement strand
TTCCGCCTCGACCGTCCGCACACACAACCCGCGCCTTCAAACGCCTGGCCGCACTTTGGACAATGGCCAGGCCCAGGCCACTGCCGCTTGTTGCGGAAGGGGATGCACGGTAAAAGCGGTCAAACAGCCGCCCTCGATCGCCCTGTGCCACGCCCGGACCGTCGTCGGACACCCGCAGGGTGATGACAGCCCCGTTTCGACCCAGATTCACCTCGACGAGGCCACCCTCTCTCCCATGCTCAATGGCATTGCGAACGAGATTCACGAGGACCAGACGCAAGGCGTTCGTATCGACACGGTCCATCAGCCGATCGGACGACTGCAGCGTCAATGCCACGTTTCGGCGGCGGGCAATGGGCTCCAGCTCGACCAGGGTCTCCTGAACCATTTCAACCAGATCGACAGGATGCACCGGACTCGGCGCAGCGTGGTCCAGTCCTGCCAGAGCCAGAAGCTGGTTGACCTGGTGTGATGCGCGGTTCACCCCTTGCTCCAGCGCCTGAAGAGCGGCACGGCGCTCGTCCTGACGCTGCGCCGAGGCCAGGACATGCGCCTGTGCAGCGACAACAGCCAGAGGTGTTTTGAGTTCATGCGCAGCGTCCTGCACAAAGGTCTGTTCGGCCTCGCGCTGGTGTCGAGCCCTGGCCAGCAAGGCATTGCCGGCCTCCACCAGCGGTGCCAGTTCGGCATACCCTGTGGGCTCTTGCAAAGGCGACAGGTCATCGGTTCGTCGCCGGGCGATCTGCTGCGTCAGCGCACGAAGGGGGCGCAGCCCCAGCCACACCGCCATGATCATCGGGAGCACCACAAATGGGAGCGCCAGAAGCACATAGCTGAACATATCTTCCCCGATCATCAGCAACGCAACGCGGTCAGGCAACACCGGTACCCAGACTGCCAGCCGCCAATGTGCGTTTTCACGCATCACGGGCCAATAGCTGGTTTCCTTGTGTTCGAGCTGCATGGCGTTGGGATCTGCCGCCAGATCAGGCAAATCGTCCGCCTCACCCGAACGATAGACCAGACCCCCACCCCCATCTGCATGACTGAGCTGAAACAGCAATGTGCCCGGCGCTTCAGGCTGGGCATGAAGACGCAGCGCGTTGAATTGCCGGTCCGCAGCCTTCATGGCGCCGCGCGCCTGATGTACATCCAGGCCGCTCAAGGAGTCAAGCACGGTCTGCGCCATGCGCGCGAGCGACTCCCTTTCCTGGACATCACGCTTGAAATCCCGGTAGTCTTTCAGGGACAGCACGGCCCATACCAACACCAGCGTCGCCATCAGCGTGAACACGATGCGGCGCAGCAACGATGGGCGCAACCAACCGCTCATGGCGTCAACTGGTAGCCCACGCCTCGCAGTGTGCGGATGCGATGGGCGCCGATCTTGCGGCGCAGGTTCGACATGTGGACCTCGATCACACTGCCCTCCAGGGGTTCCCCCAGCGGCTGCAGGCGCCGCCCCAGCGCGCTTTTCGACACCACGGCCTCAGGATGGCGGGCCAGCGCTTCCAGCAACTGGAATTCGCGCGCCGACAGGTCCACCGGTTCGCCATCGATCCATGCGCAATGCTCTCTGGGGGCGATCACCAGCGCGCCAACCTGCCAGCGCTCGCTGGCCTGACGCAGATGACGGCGCTGCAACGCGCGCAGCCGCGACAGCAATTCAGCCATGGCAAACGGTTTGGCCAGGTAGTCGTCCGCACCACCGTCTAGGCCGGCCAGACGTTCAGGCAACGCCGTTCGTGCCGAGACCACCATCACCGGCAACGTCCAGCCCGCACAGCGCCAGGCCCGCAGCAAGTCCATGCCATCGGTCTGGGGCAGTCCGAGATCGAGAAGAACGGCGTCAAAACTCTCGATGTCAACTCCCTGCAAAGCCTGAGCCGAACGGTGCCACACAACGGATACCGCGTCTTGCCTGAGAGCGCTCACGATGGCTTGCCCCAGGTCCAGATCGTCTTCAAGCAACAACACATGCATGGCCGAAGTCTATCCACCCCGGCTTTGGCCTGGCTAAAGCTTCGCCACCTAAGCTGCAAGCTTCGCCATTCGTCAGCTCGGCTGCCATGAACCAACCCAACCGCCGCACTTCCCTCAAAGGCCTGGCCTTCGCGCTCGGCAGCGCAGCCCTTTCCGCTTGCTCGACCACACCGACCAAGGACGTCCCGATTCGCAAAGGGGACACCGGTGCAGCGCTGACCCGCCTCGAAACCTGGTTGCGCGAAAGAATGCGCGAACACCGCCGCGCCAACCTGAGCCTGGCCGTGCTCGACGGTGACCGGATCACCTGGTCGGCGGGATACGGCATGGCCGACCCCGCGAGCGAAACCGTGGCCAGCGCCCAGACCCGCTACCGCGCCGGCTCGATCTCCAAGGTATTCACCGCCATGGCAGCGATGCAGCTGGCCGAGCAGGGTCGGCTCGACCTCGACGCGCCGCTGAGCGAGGCGCTGCCGGGTTTTCACATGCAGAGCCGCTTTGCCGGCGCGCCACCGGTGACGCCGCGTCTGATCCTGCAGCACCGCGCCGGCCTGCCCACCGACCTGGCGCAAGGCATGTGGAGCGACACGCCTGAAGCATTCTCCGGACTCGTGGAATGGCTGCGCGACGTCCATCTGGTGTTCCCGCCCGGCCAGGTTTACGCCTATTCGAACGTGGGATTCACACTGCTGGGCGTGGCGATCGAGCAGGTCTCCGGCACCCCTTTTGCGCAATGGATGCAGGCCAAGCTGCTGAACCCCATGGGCATGAACGATTCGGCCTTCGACATCTCGCCGCCCACCGGCACGCAGGCCGCCGCTGCGCTGGGCGCACGCGGTGGGGTCGAACACGAACCTGGCCTGCGAGACATGCCCGCCGGTGGACTCAACACCACCGTCACCGACCTGCTGCAGCTCGCCCGTCTGTGGTTCTCCCACGGCATTCTTGAAGGCCGACGCGTGCTCACGCCACGCTCCATCGCCGACATGCAAAAGCCACCGCGACCCCGTGCGCTGATCGACCAGGCCACCGTTGGTCTGGGCTGGCACCTGCTCGACGAGGAACTGGACGGTGTCGGCCCCTTGCTCTGGCACTCGGGCGGCACGCCACACCACCATGCCGAACTGATGTTGCTGCCCCACCTGGGGGTGGCTGTGGCCGCCATGTCCAGCACAGAAACGGCCGGTGAACTCACGCACGACGCCGCGCGCGAGGCGCTCACCCTCATGGCCACCGCACGCACGGGTTCCCGCCCGACACATCCCCTGCGCGCAGGTGTGGACCCAGCCCACCCAGCGGCCCCCCTGGCGGACTATGCGGGGCACTACGACACCCCGGTCGGCGTCGTTCGCATCGACATCGACGGTGAACAGGCCAGTGTGGAGGTGATGAGCAAGCGCGTGCGTCTGGTGCGCCGTCCCGACGGCTACACCCGCCTGCAGTACCGGCTGCTCGGACTGTTTCCGCTGAACCTCGGCAAGCTCGGTGAACTGGCATTCACGCGGCAGGAAGCCCCCGACGGACAAGCCTGGTTGCTCGTGCGCCGCAAGGGGCGCTTCTCCCTGATCGGCACCCGCCTCGATCCGCTGCCGATTCCGGATCTGTGGCGAAGCCGTCTGGGCCTTTACCGCTATGCTGGCGACGACCCGTTCCTCGCCGCACAAATGGGTGCGGTACGGCTGCTGGAGGAGGCAGGGCTGTTGCTGGCGGAAGCAGAGGCGGGCCCGGAAAGCTCGCGCCTTGCATTGGCCCCGGTGAACGACTCGGAAGCCATCGTGCGCGGTCTGGGACGCAGCCGGGGCGACACCGTGCGAGCCACGCACGTTGGTCACAATACGATTCTGGAATACAGCGGCATGCGCTTCTTGCGACAGGAGGCCGTATGAAACCGATCCACTGGCAGCGCCTGTTCAGGGCGCTGGTGCTGGGCCTGAATCTGGCGCTCTGCGCCTGCTCGACCGGGCCCGCCATGCCCGAAGCCGCGGTCGAGATCCGCGGAAACGGTCGGCCCATTGTGGTGCTGGCCTCCGGCTACGGGATGGAGCGCAGCACCTGGAAGGCCGTGGCAGATGAGCTGTCGGAAGCGTTCACAGTTTTTGCCCAAGACAGACCTGGCTACGGACGCCAACCCGACACCGACCGACCGCGCGACCCCTGCACCATCGCCACCGAAACACGCCAGGCCCTTCAAGCCGCCGGCTTGCCTCCCCCCTACCTGCTGGTCGGCCACTCTTTGGGCGGCCTCTACCAATACGTCTTTGCCCGCCTGTACCCGCAGGAAACCGGTGGCCTGGTGCTGCTGGATCCCACCCACCCACGACACTGGGAAACACTGCAGGCGCATCAACCAATGCTGGCGTCTGCACTGAAAACCATGGTGATGCTCCAGACAGGACAGGCACAGCGCAACGAATTCCGCCAGCAAACCGAATGTCTGGACCGTCTGGCAAAGCTCCCTCCCCTGACACACCCGGGCCGGCTGCTCCTGAGCCGCCGCTACCGCGACATGGAACAGGATTTTGTTCCCCACCTGCAGGCCCTGCAGGAAGACTGGAAGGCGCTGACCGGCGTCAAACACCCGGATGTCCTGTGGGACAGTGGCCACCACATACAACTGGAGCGGCCCGAGGCCGTGGTGCAAGCCGTCCGCGCACTGGCCGGTCACACCGCGCCACCACGCCAGGAAGGCTTGCTGGTGCCCGTCGGCGCACGTGCTCAATGGACGCTGACCATCGGCGCCAGCCGTCAACGGGACGTGGCGCACCACCTCGGAACGCCGGACGAAACCCGCACGCACGGCAGTCGAACCGTCTGGGTATACCAGGCCCCCGGCATCCGTGTGCCCCTGGCGGTCAGCCTTATACCCGTGATAGGTGATCTGGCCGAACTCACGGTGTTGGCGCAAGGCGCGGTGGACCGCTACGAATCCATCGTGGAGTTCGACGAACAGGGCGTGGTCTGCCACGCTCGCCGCCGGCGCGTTGAAGACTGAGGTC
>JBFHEQ010000278.1:0-4988 GCA_041584075.1 Hydrogenophaga sp. | reverse complement strand
TGTTCATCGATGGCGAAAAAGCCTTGACGTTGCGTGGCAGCGGTATCGCGGTCGAGTTCCAGAAGATTGTTGAAAACTACATAGAAAAGCGGTTTGCGACCACCTGAGGTCGTGGGCGCAGCCAGACCCGGCCCGCCACGCTTCATGTGTTTCACCCGCCGAGAATCCCCATGGCAGAAAAACTGAGTGCCGTCAAAGGCATGAACGACATTGCCCCTCCCGTGTCCGCACACTGGGAGTGGCTGGAAGACACCTTGCGCCGCCTGATGCAGCGCTACGGTTACCGCAATGTGCGCACACCCATCGTGGAGCACACGGCGCTGTTTGTGCGCGGGCTGGGTGAGGTGACCGATATTGTCGAGAAGGAGATGTATTCCTTCGAAGACCGGCTCAATGGCGAGCACCTGACGCTGCGCCCCGAGAACACCGCCGGTGTGGTTCGTGCGGCCTTGGAGCACAACCTGCTGTACGACGGTGGCAAGCGCCTGTATTACATGGGCCCCATGTTTCGCCACGAGCGGCCCCAGCGGGGGCGCTACCGCCAGTTCCACCAGTTTGGTGCCGAGGCGCTGGGTTTTGTGGGTCCCGATGTCGACGCCGAGCTGGTGGTGCTGGCCTGTGACCTGTGGCGCGAACTCGGGCTGGAGGGCATCGAGCTGGAAATCAACAGCCTGGGCCAGCCGGCCGAGCGCCAGGCACACCGCCAGGCCCTGATCGCTCATCTGGAAGCCCATGCCGAGGTCCTGGACGAAGATGCCAAGCGCCGCTTGCACAGCAATCCGCTGCGCATCCTGGACACCAAGAACCCTGCGATGCAGGCGGTGGTCAATGCCGCGCCCCACCTGATGAATTTCCTGGGTGCTGAGTCGCTGGCGCACTTCACCCGTTTCCGCGAGTTGCTGGACGCACACGGCGTGGCTTACCGGATCAATCCCCGTCTGGTCCGGGGCATGGATTATTACAACCTCAGCGTGTTTGAGTTTGTCACCACCCAGCTGGGTTCGCAGGGCACGGTCTGTGCCGGTGGGCGCTACGACGGCCTGTTCGAGCAAGTGGGCGGGAAAGCCGCGCCAGCCGTGGGCTGGGCTCTGGGCATGGAGCGCATCCTGGAGCTGTTGAAAGAGCAGGGCAAGCTGCCGGAGCAGCCCGCGCCCGACGCTTACGCCATCGTGCCCGACCTTGCCAGTGTGGGGCAGGTGATGCCCGTCTTGCGCGTTTTGCGCCAGCAGGGCATCTCCGTGCAAATGCACGCCGGCAACGCCGAAGGCATGGGGAGCATGAAGTCGCAGTTCAAGAAGGCGGACGCCAGTGGTGCCCGCTTTGCCCTGATCTTTGGCGCCGACGAACTGGCGCAAGGCAGCGTGGCGGTGAAGCCCTTGCGTGGCCCGCGCCCTGAAGAGGGGCAGGCGGGTGTGGCGGCCCAGATCCTGCAACCGCTGGTTGACACGGCCGCCTGGGCTGATACCCTGCGCAGCCGCTGACTTTCCCTTTGCCGCCCGGCGGCGCCTACAATTCCCCTTTACCTTTCCGAATTTTCCATGGCCAAACACCTCGACCTCGAAGAGCAGGAACAGCTCGACCAGATCAAACATTTCTGGGCCCAATACGGCAACATGATCTCCTGGGTGCTGATCGTGGTCTTCGGCAGCCTGGCCGCCTGGAACGGCTGGAATTACTGGCAACGCTCCCAGGCCGCCAAGGCCTCGGCCTTGTATGAAGAGGTCGAGCGGGCTACGTTGGCCAACGATGCTGACAAGGTCGAGCGCGCCTACACCCAGCTGAAAGACGGGTTCGGTGGCACGGTATTCGCCGCCCAAGGGGCTTTGCTGGCCGGGAAGGTTTTGTCCGATGCGGGCAAAGCCGATGCCGCGCGCGGGGCGCTGGAGTGGGTCGCCGACAAAGGGGCCGATGATGCGCTGCAAGCCGTCGCCGCATTGCGCCTGGCGGGCATGGATATTGAAAAGCAGGCCTACGATGAAGCGATGAAGCGCCTGGATGGCGCCATGCCTGTGGCGTTTGCCGGCCTGGTCGCCGACCGCAAAGGCGATGTCTTGCTGGCGCAAGGCAAGGGTGATGAAGCCAAAGATCAATACCTGGCTGCCTGGAAAGCGCTGGGCGACCGCGTCGAATACCGCCAGTTGGTGGAAGTCAAACTGGCATCCTTGGGCGTGGATGCCTCCACGCTCTCAGCTGCTGTGGAGGTTGCACGTTGAATTCAGCCCTCTCGTCCATCAAGACCCTGGGTTGTCTGCCGCTGCGCAGCGCTGGCCTGGGACTCGTCGCCGCGCTGGCCCTGGCGGCTTGCTCGTCGGGCCCGGCCAAGGTGGAGCCTGCACCATTGGCGGCACCTGCCACGAAAATCGCTGCCGAGCTGGCCTGGACCAGCAAGGTGGGCGAAGCGCAGTCTCCGCTGACACTGGCCGCCGTTGGCGGGCGCGTTTTTGTTGCGAGCACGTCCGGCACGGTCGCCGCCCTCGATGCGGGCACCGGAAAAGACCTCTGGCGCTTCAACGTCGGTGGGCCGTTGTCGGCCGGCGTGGGTTCTGACGGTGAGACCGCTGCGGTGGTTACCCGGGAAAACCAGCTGGTGGCCATTCAGCAAGGTCGTGAAGTTTGGCGCGTTCGATTGCCGGCGAGTTCTTTTACTGCGCCTTTGGTGGCCGGCAAGCGCGTGTTTGTGCTGACCGCTGATCGCAGCGTGTACGCCTTCGATGGATCCAACGGCGCACGCCTCTGGACGCAGTCGCGGCCCGGTGAGCCTTTGGTCTTGCGACAGGGTGGGGTCTTGCTGCCGGTGGGCGATACCCTGGTGGCAGGGCTCTCAGCCCGCTTGACGGGACTGGATCCGTTGAACGGGTCGGTGCGTTGGCAAGCGCCCGTGGCGACGTCCCGGGGGACCAATGAGGTCGAACGCTTGGTCGATCTGGTGGGCAGCGTGAGCCGTGAAGGCAACAGCGTGTGCGCGCGGGCATTTGGCGCCGCGGTCGGCTGTGTCGATGCCGCGTCGGGTCAGGCCGTCTGGAGCAAGGCGGCCGAAGGGTCACAGGGCATCCATGGCGATGCGCGTATCGTCGTGGGCAGCGAGTCTGATGGCCGTGTCCTGGCCTGGCAGCGTGCCGATGGTGCGCGCGCCTGGGAGGTGAACCGATTCAAGTACCGCCAACTCACCTCACCTCTGGTGCTGGGTCGCGCGGTGGTCGTGGGCGACAGCAATGGTTTGGTCCATGTGTTGTCCACCGAGGACGGCAGTGACATGACCCGCCTGAGCACCGACGGCTCCGGTATCGTCGGCGCGCCGGTGGTCGCTGGTCAGAATGTGGTGGTGCAAACGCGCCAAGGGGCGGTGTACGCCTGGCGTGCACCCTGAAGTGGAGCCGGTTCTGGCTCTTGTGTGAACGGTCACGGAATGCCTGCTGGGGTTCCGTCCCGGGCAGGATGGGCGCGCTGTGGGCGCCCTGTCCGTTAAAAAGGATAGTTTCGTGAAACCCGTCATCGCTTTGGTGGGGCGGCCCAATGTGGGCAAGTCCACCCTGTTCAATCGTTTGACGAGCTCTCGCGATGCCATCGTTGCCGACTTCGCTGGCCTGACCCGCGATCGCCACTATGGCAACGGGCGCCAGGGGCGGCGCGAATACATCGTCATCGACACCGGTGGTTTTGAGCCTGATGCGTCTGAGGGCATCTACCGCGAAATGGCCAAACAAACCCGCCAAGCTGTGGCCGAGTCCGATGTGGTGATTTTTGTCGTGGATGCCCGCGCGGGCATCAGTGCCCAGGACCACGAAATCGCGCAATACCTGCGCCGCCTGGGCAAACCTTCGGTGCTGGTGGCCAACAAGGCCGAAGGCATGACGCAGGGCCTGCAACTGGTGGAATTCTTCGAACTGGGTCTGGGTGAGGTCATGCCGGTGTCCGGTGCCCACGGGCAAGGCGTGCGCTCCATGCTCGATGCCGCTCTGGAGGCCATTCCCGGTTTGCCACCGGAGGACGAAGACGAGCCCGAGATCGACACCAGCGTGATCCGCCTGGCGGTGGCTGGGCGCCCCAACGTGGGCAAGTCCACCCTGATCAACGTGTGGCTGGGCGAAGAGCGCCTGGTGGCGTTCGACATGCCGGGCACGACGCGCGATGCGATTTCGGTGCCTTTCGAGCGGGACGGCAAGAAGTTTGAACTGATCGACACGGCCGGCTTGCGCCGCAAGGGCCGGGTTTTTGAGGCGATCGAGAAGTTTTCGGTGGTCAAGACTTTGCAGGCCATTGAAAACGCCCATGTGGTGCTCTTGCTGCTGGATGCCACGCAGGGCGTGACCGACCAGGATGCCCACATTGCCGGCTACATTCTGGAGAGTGGCCGTGCCGTGGTGCTGGCCATCAACAAGTGGGATGCGGTCGATGCCTACCAGCGTGAGCAGATCGAGCGCCAGATTGAAACCCGCTTGGCGTTCCTGAAGTTTGCTTCGCTGCACCTGATTTCGGCCAAAAAGCGCCAGGGGCTGGGGCCTGTATGGAAATCCATCATCAAGGCGCAAAGCTCGGCGATGTGCAAGATGACCACGCCCGTGTTGACCCGCTTGCTGCTGGAAGCCACCGCGTTTCAGGCGCCCCAGCGCAGCGGCATGTTCAGGCCCAAATTGCGGTACGCCCACCAAGGGGGCATGAACCCGCCCGTGATCGTGATCCACGGCAATTCACTGGACAAGGTCCCGGACGCCTACACGCGATTCCTCGAAGGCCGGTTTCGCAAAGCCTTTGACCTGGTGGGTACGCCGCTGCGCATCGAATACAAGACGTCCGACAACCCATACAAGGATTAGGGTCCACGCAATTCCGCCCGGGTGGCCTGGTGGGCTGTGGTATCGTTGGTCCCTTATTAACTTCTTTGAACACGGAGCATATCGTGAGCAATAACAAAGGCCAACTTTTGCAAGATCCATTCCTGAACCAACTGCGTCGGGAACACGTGCCAGTGTCCATCTATCTGGTCAACG
>JBFHEQ010000277.1:0-4997 GCA_041584075.1 Hydrogenophaga sp. | reverse complement strand
GCTGCGCATGGTGTCGGAGCCCAAAGACTTTTCGCCGCTGTCGCTGCGCTCGCCGGTCACGGTGAGCGGCCAGTTCAAGGCGCCGGAAGTGGGCATCGAAGCCAAGGGCCTGCTGGCCCGCGCAGCCGGCGCCCTGGCGCTGGGCAGCGTGGCGCCACCCGCCGCCCTGCTGGCCTTCATCGATGTGGGCAACAACGACGAGCCCGCGCCTTGCGCGCCTGTGGCGACCAGCGCCCAGACAACCAAGACCCAAACCCCATGAGTACCCCCACCGACACCCCGGCCACGCCCCACGGGGCAGGCTCCCGCGACGCGGTCAGTGCGCGCGATCGGTTGCAGGCCTTCAGCGCCTACCGTGCAGAGCCCGCGGCGCAAGCGGGTGCAGGCCCCCAGCCGGTGATGCCGGGCGTGCAGCGTTTCGTGCTGTCGGGCGCAGCGATTGCGCTGGGCATTCTCGGCCTGTATTTCGGGCAATCACTGCTGATTCCCCTGGCACTGGCTGCTTTGCTGGCGTTTGTGCTGGACCCGCTGGTGGCCTGGCTGCGGCGGTGGTCGGTTCCCCGGGGCCTTGCCGTGGGAGCGGTCATCACCATCACCCTGGCCCTGATTGCCGGCGCGGGCATGATGACCGCGCAGCAGGTGGGCGAGCTGGGGCGTGAACTGCCCACGCACCGGCAGAACATCCAGAAAAAGCTGCGAGACCTGCGCCCGGCGCTGGTGCCCTCAGGCGCCACCCGCGAGGTCGCACGGCTGATGGGCATGGTGGAGGGCGAATTTGACGCCGCCAAGGAAGTGCTCAAACTCGATGACCAGAAGCCTGCCCCCAAGGTCACACGCGTGGCGGTGGAGCCCGACAGCCAGGGGCCCTTCAGCTGGGACCTGCTCACGTCGCTGGGGGTACAGATGGGCACTGCCGCGCTGGTGGTGATCCTGCTGGTGTTCATGCTCTTGCAACGGCGCGAACTGCGAGACCGCCTGCTCAGGTTGATGGGCGGCGACCTGCATCTCATGGCCGATGCACTGTCGGAGTCGGCAGAGCGGGTGAGCCGCTACCTGCTCGCCCAGGTCGTGGTGAACCTGGGGTATGGCCTGCCCATGGCTTTGGGGCTGTGGTGGATCGGGGTGCCCGGCGCCTGGTTGTGGGGTGGTCTGGCCGCCGTGCTGCGCTTCGTCCCGTACCTGGGACCCGCAGTGGGTGCCATTTTCCCGTTGGTCATGGCCTTTGCAGTGGACCCGGGCTGGTCCATGGTGCTGTGGACGCTGGGCCTGATCGCCACACTGGAGCTGATCAGCAACAACATCGTGGAGCCGCTGGCCTATGGCGGAAGCACCGGTGTATCACCGCTCGCAGTGCTCATCTCGGCCGCCTTCTGGGCCACGCTCTGGGGCCCTGTGGGCCTGGTGCTGGCGACGCCGCTGACCGTGTGCCTGGTGGTAATCGGGCGCCACCTCGCTCCACTGCGGTTCCTCGATGTGTTGCTCGGCAGCGAGCCGGTGTTTGATGAACCCACCCAGCTGTACCACCGCCTCATCTCGGGCGACTTCGACGAAGCCGAAGACCTGGCGATCGACCGAGTGAAACAGGGTTCGCTGGTCGATTTCTACAGTGAGACCGGCCTGCCCATGCTCGCGCTCGCGCACCGTCAATACGCGCAGGGCGCTACCGCGGCACACCGGCACCGTTTGCTGTGCGGCACGGCACGCCTGGTCGAAGAACTGCGCGCCGAAGACGGCACAGACGACGCAAAGACCACACAGACACCCGCTGTGCTGTGTGTCGGACTGCGCAGCGAACTGGACGCGCTGTCGGCCGAGATGCTGGCCCATGCACTGGTGCAGCAGAACCGGGCGTCACAGGCATTGCCCATGGACGAACTGATGGAGGGCGCGCGCGCACGACCGAACTGGACCGAGGTTCACACGATCCACCTCTGCTCGTTGAGTCCCTCCCCCCAGACCCAGACACGCCGCCAATGCCGCCGCCTGCGCCGGCTGTGGCCCCAGGTGCACATCGAACTGGTGGGCTGGTGCGTACCCGAAACACTGACCACGCCGGACCAGGCGCAGGACATGGGGGTGGACGGCGTATCCACACAGTTGCAAGCGCTGATCACCCAGACGCCTGAGTCCCTTTCGACCGACCCGCCACCCGACGACGACCAGGCTCCGGACATCAAGCCGGGCGATGGTGCATCCGGGCCATCGGACGCCACCGGCCTGCGCAGCCCGACCGCCCCATCAGGACCGCCCCAGCCGCCCCGCCTGGCCAGGGCCACCCAACGTGCGGCCGATGTGTTCGGAGTGCCCGTGGCGAGCCTGACAGTGGTGACATCGGGTCCCGGCACGCGAAGCCTTGTGACCGGCATGCCCGGGCACACCGGGTGGCGCACCGAATCCATGCCTGCGCCCATGTCGCCCGTCGGGCGGGTGCTGTCGGGCGGGCTTGCCCTCCAGCTGAGCGATCTGCACACCGACCCCCGCTACCTCGGCGCATCGCATGTGATGTACCGGCAGAGCGGGTTCTTCTCTGGTGCGCCATTGCTGGACGCAACCGGACGCGTGATTGGTGTGCTGGCACTGCACGCGCCGGCCGGACACAACCTGAGCACCACCGAGCGCGACTTGTTGTCCCAACTGGCGCACGACATGGAAGCCGACGCCATGGCTCTGATCGCCGCCGCAGAACCTGGCAGCCGGCGTGAACCGGCCGCCGGGTTCTGGGCGGAGACCACGGCCGTCTGCGCGCCCAACTGACAACGGCAACCGCCACCGCAAACAGCGAACAGCAAACGTGGCATCCGAGACAGGCCGACCCTTCACGTGTGGGCGCTGTCCTACCCCACGCAGTGCTTTCGGCCGACGCCTCGAATCCCCGTGGCTTCCTACACTGGATCCATCGCAGCCCAAACCGTTGCGTTGTTTTCAAACCCAGGCCTCGGGCAGCTCGCCGAAGCCTTCACAGGAGTCAACCATGTTGCATTACGCCGTTGTATTTTTTGTGGTGGCATTGATCGCCGCCGTGCTGGGTTTTGGCGGCATTGCCGCTGGCGCAGCGGGCATCGCCAAGATCCTCTTCATCGTCTTTCTGATCATGGCTGTGGTGTCTTTCCTCTTCAGCATGAAGCGCAAATAGACCAGCCCCGAGTGGCTTGAGCGCCAGCAACCCCGCGCACAAGACCCCACTCGGCCCGTTCCCGCACGCCCTGCTTTCTGTTTTCCGTTTCCCCTTTTTTTTCAACCCAATGCCAAGGCCTCGTGGCCTGCATTGCCCAAGGAGCTTTTCATGACCGCATCCACTTCCAACATTGCCCGCGCCGCCCACGAACTCACCGACCAGGGTGCCGACGCAGCGCACAGCGCCGTGAGCCAGGCCGCCGACTCAGCCAACCACCTCATCAACAAGACCCAGAGTGTGGCCGCCGGCAGCGAAAAAACCATCAAGGAGGGTCTGGACACCCTGCGCGAGGCTGTCCCTGCCTCGCTGGCACGCGCCTCGACTCAGGCCGAAGATCTGGCCCGCGCCGGCATCCAGAAAGCCCGGGCCGCAGGCGCACAGGTGGCTGAACAAGCCCACCACGTGGGTGACAACACCGTGACCTATGTGCGCAAGGAACCCGTCAAGGCGCTGCTGATGGCCGCTGCGGCCGGTGCCGCCGCCACCGTCCTCATCGGCTGGGCCACACGGGACCGCGGGCTGTCCACCCGGTATTGATGCCCCTGCAGGCTGGGGCCGGGAACGCACGGCACACCGCCCCCGCCTCCGACTCCCCTTCAGGCGCAACAGGCCGGCATGGCGCCGGTCGGTGCGCCTTTTTCTGTTGTTCGATTCACTGAGGAGTGCCCGCCGTGATCCACCCTGTCTTCATCACGATGGCCAAAAATCCCGGCCTCTTTCTGGAACACGCGAGTGCCTACGCCGACCTGGCATCCGCCGAAGTCGATTCGCTCACCGGGGGCCTGAAGCAACGCACCACACTCGCGGCCGCTTCGGTGCTGCTCGCCCTGCTGGGTCTGGGCCTGGCCGGCGCAGCGGGCCTGCTCGCTGCGGCACTGCCGCTGGCAGCCATGCCCCATCCCTGGTTGCTCTGGGCCATTCCCGTGGTGCCCTTGCTGCTGAGCGCCGCGCTGGCATGGCGGCTGCGCCAGCTCCGTGCACGCGCCGCCTTTGAAACGCTGCGCCAGCAAGTGGCCCAGGACATCGCCACCCTCAAAATTCTGGACCAAGAATGACCCGATCAACCCAACCCACAGCCGCCCTCACCGCCGAGCAACGCACGGCCCTGGCCCTGCAGCGCATCGAAGCTTCTCGCACCCAGCTCATCCTGACCCTCTCGCCCAACGGCAACAGGCGCTCAAAACCCCCATCACCCCAAGGCACGGCCAAGGGTGCAGGCAGTCCCGCACCCGCCGCATCTTTCTCCGCATCGCTCGCCGACCACATGGCTCAGGAAGGCTTGGGCAAGGGCACCTGGCAGGCCTTGTCGGGCGCTGCAACCGACTGGTTGCGCTCACAGTCCTGGTACAGCTCGGTTGAGCTCGTGGGCTCCACCCTGGTCCACCAGGCCAAGCCCGTCGTGCGTCGCCACCCCTGGCTTTGCCTGGGCGCAGCCGCAGCAGCCGGCGCGGCGCTGGTGGCGCTGCGCCCGTGGGGCTGGCAACCTGTTCAACACCGCATGGCCCCCTGGCGCAGCCAGGTGGGCAGCCTGGTCTGGGGACAACTCACACAGGCCCCGGTCCAGATGGCCATCGCGGGCGCCCTGGCCGCCTGGCTGAGTGGTACGACCAACACCCCACCACAAGCCAGTGCCGCTCCGCCCTCGGCCAGCCCACCGCCACCGCCATCGCCCGATACCCCTGCGTCAGGCTCTCCGCCCATGCCCAAGGACCCGGCAACCAACCCGCCTGCGGTTTCCAATGACCGCGCAGCATCGTCGCCTGGCGTGATGCCCGCTGCAACCCTCGGTACGCCTTGAAGCCCAAGCACGGCACGTGAGGTG
>JBFHEQ010000276.1:0-4998 GCA_041584075.1 Hydrogenophaga sp. | reverse complement strand
TCACCCGCCCAGGCCCGCTCCAGGGCCCGCTGCGGCGTCAGCCAGACCGCCTCGGTCGCCTCCCGCTCACAGTGCCGCTCCACCTGGTTTTCAGGCGCCACCGCCACAAAAAACCGCGTATCAAAGCGTTTGCTCATCATCGAAGGCACCCGGGGCGTCACCCAGCGCGACCACGGCAACAAGCCCGATGTCGGCCAGGGGCTGGCCAGCCCTCGCAAAGCGCCCAGAAAGCCCTGGTTCTCATGCGCCATGCGCTGGCGAATTTGATCTGCCGCGCCGCCAGCCATCAACGCCGGCGCGCCCAGCACCAAACCGCTTTCTTCAAAGGTCTCGCGCAACGCTGCCGCATACAAACCCAGCGCCAGCCCGTCCGCCAGCGCCGGCTCGTTCAGCGCCTGCCGGCAGGCATCGGCCGTCCGGTCGGCCCAAGGAATGTCCAGATCCTGGTCGGCCAGGTCGACCTTGCCACCGGGAAACACATGCGCCCCACCCAGCACACCCGAGTCCGCATGGCGCCCCATCATCAGCACCTCCATGCCACCTGACGGGGTACCGCCCCCATCCCGCAAAAGCATCACCGTGGCCGAAGCAATGGGAGGGGTATCAACAACGTGGGAGTGGATTTCGATGGCCATGCCGCGATTCTCGGTGCTGCGAGGCCGTTCCGGGGCCACCTTTGCGACGCAGGGCAAGCCGCGCCGTGCCACTCGGGGTAAAATACCGCCTGCGCAAATCCGGAGACTTGGGTGAGCGGTTTAAACCAGCAGTCTTGAAAACTGCCGACTCGTAAGGGTCCGTGAGTTCGAATCTCACAGTCTCCGCCAAATGCTGTGAATGACGGGCCCTCGCGGCCCGTTTTGCATTTGGGCCCATCGTTTGACGCAACGTTCAATGGATGCGCCCAGTGCGACCGCCTGAAGCCCGCTCATCACCCGCCGCTCTCGACAACAGCAAGGGGTAGCCCCTTGAGCAGTCTGGGCCCTCCAGCGGCTGCAGACCGCTCCACCCTGGGATGCCCTCACCCCCGGACGCCGCTCCTGTGCTGGGCTGCATCGACGGAGAGAGAGCCGCACAACGTCCAGCGCCGGAACATACGCGGCAACAGGCTCCCCCGAAGCACCGATGAAGTTTTGATCGCCATCCCATGAAGTCCACGGCGCTCGCCGAGACCCCTTGTGCTTGTCTCGGTCAGCGCAGCCACGTAGAGCCACACGACTTCACAAACCAAGCTGCGTGCAAGGAGGCGATTTATGTCACGAACGCTGGCGTTCAATCCGCCGATCTGTTTCAAAAAACCGACAAGTCCTCACGTAACGAAATGAAACCACCGCAGTAACCTTAAACTCGCGGGCGGCCAAAATCGTTGCAAAAGGCTGTTTTTCTGGAGCCCTTTTGGCCATCATTAATCCTTATAACTACACCCATGAAAAAACCTGCCCTGCGCTTCAAGGCAACCGCTGTCATCACCGCGATCGGAGCCATGTCTTTGGCTTCCAGCGCTTTCGCCGCCGACCTGACCACCGAAATCGGTGCCCGCTACTGGCATTCCAGCGGCGGTCCTGAGTACACCCTCTATGGCGGCATGAGCACCGCCGACGGCGCCGTGTCCGCACTGCAATACAAGTCCAAAAACGTGGCAACACCCGAGGTGTTCTTCCGCGTGGACCACACCAGCGGCGTATTCGTCAAAGGCATTCTGTCGGGCACGGGCACCAGCAACAGCGGTGTCGAATACGACGAAGACTTCGAGCCTGAGACCGACCCCTATTCCCTCACCGAGACCAGCCTCCTCAAGAGCGAAGTCAAGTACGGCTCGGTGGACCTGGGCTACGGCGTCACCCGTGGCGCCCTGCGCGTGGGCGGCTTCGTGGGCTATGCCAAGTGGAACGAAAAGTACCGTGCCTATGGCTGCACGCAGCTGGCCACTTCGGACATCTGCTCGCCAGGCGATGTGGCCGACGACGAGCTGGGCATCACCGAAACCGACAAGTTCACCGGTCCCCGCATCGGTGTGACGGCCGACTTTGCCGTGAACGACAAGCTCACCTTGTCGGGGGAGGCGGCCTACTTCAAGCCCGATCACAAAAATTCCGACAACCACCACCTTTCCGGCCTGGGCCTGACCCCCGGCAATGGCGATGGCAGCGGTTCGCAGATCAGCATTGCACTGCAATACCAGGTGACCCCGGCACTGAGCATCGGCGCCGGCTACCGTCTGTGGTCGGTGACGTCCGACATCATGACGGGCATCGGAGACGTAGCGACGGAACCCCAGCTGGAAACCTACAAGACCAAGCGCAAGGGCATGTTCCTGCAAGCGGCTTACCGCTTCTGACCCGGAACAGGGCGCTCCCGAAAGACCTCGAGCCTTTGGTTCGAGGTTTTTTTTCGCCCGAGCCGACTCAACGCCCCCATCCACTTGACCAGAGTCACCAGGGGTAAGGCGCCAACCAGCGCCGCGCCAGCCCTGCGAAGGATCAGGCATGGCAACGAAGCCGAACCCCACGCTCCATCCATGATCTGCTCGGTCCAGGGTGCACCCGCTGACCTGTGACAAGCGCTCAAAGACCTGGCCGCCATCCAGTCGGCACAATACGGCTTCGATTCGCCTCCCTCTCCGAGCGCAGTTCAGCGTTGTGCGATCCCACCTTCTGAGGCTTTTACGTTCCCATGCCACGCATCCAGATCATCCCGCCCGACCGGTTCGTTTTTACGACCGACATCCAGATCTACATCAGCCACGTGAACCAGGGTGGGCATCTGGACAACGCGCAGTTGCTGACGCTGGTCTCCGAGGCCCGGGTGCGGTTCTTCAAGTCACTGGGGCACCGGGAGTCCGACGTTGCGGGTTTTCCCATCGTGGTCGGGGACATCGTGGCGCAATACAAATCGGAAGGTTTTCACGGCGAAACCATGCGGGTGAGCATGGTGCCGCAAGACCACAACCGCTACGGCTTCGACCTGGCCTACCGCATGGAAGAGCTGACCTCGCACCGAGAAGTTGCGCGCGGCAAGATCGGCATCGTCTTCATCAACCGGGACACCCGCCGTGTGGCACCGGTACCCGAATCGTTCCTGGCACAACTCGCTGCACTCTGAAAGCGCACCAAACGTTCTGCCTCAGTCCGGCAAAAACAGCGCCTGCAGATCACTCAGGAAATCGAAGCCCCGTTCGGTTGGCACGATCTGTTGCGTACCGGCTTCCAGCAAGCCGCGTTCACGTGCCTGTTGGAGCCCTCGCTCCAGGCTGGACATCGGCAAGCCCGTGCGGTCGAGAAAATCCTGCACGGCAAAGCCTTCCCGCAAACGCGAGGCGTTGAGCATGAACTCAAAGGGCAAGGCCTTGCGCTCCACCGCTTCCACACCCACCACCGCATCACCGGCCATCGCTTTGCTCATGTAGAGCTGCGGATCTCGCGCCCGCACATGGCGCACCACGCGGTGCGCAAAACTGAGCTTGCTGTGGGCGCCTGCGCCTATGCCCAGGTAATCACCAAACTGCCAGTAATTCAGGTTGTGCCAGCAGCGGTGCCCGGGTCGTGCGAAGGCAGACACCTCGTAGCGCTGCAAGCCCGCCTCGCCCGTGAGTTCCGTGATGCGGTCCAGCATGGCGTAGGCATCGTCGTCTTCCGGCAACTGGGGCGGAAACTTCGCAAAGTAGGTATTGGGCTCCAGCGTCAGGTGGTAGATCGACACATGGGGTGGCTGGAAGCCCAGCGCCATGCGCACATCGGACTCGCACGCCGCCAGGGTCTGACCCGGCAACGCGTACATCAGGTCGAGGTTGAAGGTATCGAACGACAAGGCCGCCTCCTCCACGGCCGCGATGGCCTGCGCCCGGTCGTGCACGCGCCCCAGCGCCTTGAGATCGTCATCGTTGAAGCTTTGCACCCCGATGGACAAGCGGGTGACCCCGGCCTGGCGAAACGCCCTGAACCGGTCCTTCTCGAACGTACCCGGGTTGGCCTCCAGTGTGATCTCGGCGTCGGCCTCGAGCCGGACCAGTGAGCGCACACCCCCCAGCAGGCGATCGATGGCCTCAGGCGAAAACAGGCTGGGCGTGCCGCCACCAATGAAAACACTGTGCACAGTCCGGCCCCAGATGAGGGGCAGCGACGCGGTCAGGTCGGCCAGCACAGCATCGATGTACGGTTGCTCCGGCAAGGCTTGACCCGGCTGTGCACGGGCACTCCACTCGTGGGAGTTGAAATCGCAATACGGGCACTTCTTCAGGCACCACGGCAAGTGGATGTAGAGCGCCAGCGGCGGTAAGCTTTTCAGCTGCAGGGTGCCCGGCCGCATCCAGTGTTGAACATCGCTCCAGTGCGGCTCAGCTTCGGCCTTGCTGCTGACGGGCAAGGCGACGCGCACACCCTCAGCATTGCTCATGGCTGCACACGTTCATGCTGGCCCGGCAACCAGCGGTCCCGCATCAGCGTGAGCATCAGCTGCGCCGCTTGACCGCGGTGGCTGTTGGCGTTTTTCGTCTCGGTCGACAGCTCGGCAAAGGTCTTGCCAAACTGCGGCAAAAACATCACCGGATCAAACCCAAAACCGCCATCACCCACCGGCGCCTGCGTGATCAAGCCAGAGGCCCGGCCCGTGGCGATCAGGGGCTCGGGGTCTTCGGCACTGCGCAAGGCCACCAAAGTGCTCACCAGGGCGGCGCGCCGGTCGGTCACGCCCCGCATTTGTTCCAGCAAGGCTTTCACGTTGTTGTCGTCGCCTTTGGCATAACCAAACTGGGTGGCGTAGTACGCCGTGTCCACACCGGGCAGTCCGCCGAACGCCTCCACGCACAAGCCGGCGTCATCGGCCAGAGCGGGCAGGCCGCTGACCTTGGCCGCATGGCGGGCTTTGGCCAGGGCGTTTTCCACAAAGGTGCAATGAGGCTCCGGCGCCTCGGGGATACCCAGTTCGGCTTGGCGCACCAGCTCCACCCCCAGTGGGGCAAACAGGGCTTGCAGTTCGGCCAGCTTGCCGGCGTTGTTCGATGCC
>JBFHEQ010000275.1:0-5005 GCA_041584075.1 Hydrogenophaga sp. | reverse complement strand
GGCCTGGCCGTCGGGGTCGTAGTGCAGCGGTGCGTCGGCGTGGGCACCCACATGGGGCGACAAGGTGATGGCGCTGACGTTGACTGGGCACCCGGGGCCGATGCTGGCGACCCAGGTTTGTGCGTAGTGGGTGTCGCCCGGGAAGACGGGTGACAGGGCGTTGACGGGGGGGGATATGTCCCAGATTTTTGGCATCTGGGGAAGGTAGCACCGGCAAAAAACCTGTGGTGTCGGTTTAATCCAACAGGCAGGGGAAAACTTGAGGCTTAAAGCAGATTCGTGCTGTGGTTTCAGCCGAGCGTTGCCAGTCCTTGGCGCAAACGCGCGCGCTGACAGGCCTCGCTGCCCGCTTCAAACTCCCGGCAAGGTGATGGCCGCCACTCGTAAATGCCGCAGGCCACGCGAGCGCCCAACTGGCCCGTGAGCGCGGCGCAGCGGGGAGGGCTGTGGTCGGTGCCGCGCATGCGGGCCGTGTGGTGCGTCACTTCGACCGCCAGGCCGTCGGGCACGCTGCCGCCTTCGGCCTGTGTTTCCATGACCGAAAAATCCACCCGGAAACTGGCGCAGCACGCGCCGCAGGTGGTGCAGGGATTGGGGCCTGTTAACACTATTTTTTCAAGTGCGAAAGGGGTGGAAACAACGCCAATCTAGGCGCGGGACGACGGTCAGACTGGGTGTCTGGCCTAGGAGCGTAACGACGAGTGGCGTTGTTTCCACCCCTTTCCCTTCGGGTTGCAGCCAAAAAGGCCATGCGCGGCGTTGCAAAGCCTGGCCGGGGGGAAGACCCCGGCTGCGTTTTGCGCCTTGCGCATGGCCTTTCTGATCTGCAACGCATCTTGAAAAAATAGTGCTAACAGGCCCTAGTCATGTTGGTGGCTCGCGCAGCAGCAGCTCGGGTGCGCCGTAGATCAACACCTTGAGCGAGCGGTCGGCATCCACATCAGCGAATGCGGACGGGTTGTCGAGCCGCTGCTCAAAGATCAGTTCGGGCGCGGCTTCGGCCATCAAGTCTTTCAGGAAAGCTTCGGTCAACTCGGGGGCGTTCAGGCACAACATGGCTTGTCCGCCGGGGCGCAGCAAATCGGGCAAGCGCCGCACCAGTCGGGCGTAGTCCTTGGTGGCGACAAAGCTGCCCTTTTGAAAGCTTGGCGGGTCCACGATCACCAGGTGGTAAGGCCCGCTGCGGTTGATCTTGCCCCAGGTTTTGAAGATGTCGTGGGCCAGAAAACTGGCGCCCGCCTGCAGGCCGTTGAGGGCGTGGTTGAGCTGGCCCAGGCCCATGGCACCGGCGCTCATGTCCACGTTGACCACCTGCTTCGCGCCACCTTGCAGGGCCGCGATCGAGAAGGCACAGGTGTAGGCAAAGAGGTTGAGCACCTTGGCACCGGCCGCATGTTCGCGCACCCACTGGCGGCCGTTGGCCATGTCCAGGAACAGGCCGTGGTTCTGCCCCTTGAGCAGGTGCAGGCGGTAGCGCGCGCCCTGTTCGATCACGTCGTGTGGCTCAGGCACCTGGCCCGCCATGAGGCGCGTTTCAGCATGGCCGGTGGCCCTGCATTGGTAGACCCAGTTGAGCGGTGTTTCTGCTGGCGCAAAGGTGGCCCAGCGACCGGCCAAGGCATCGTGCACCTGGGCCAGATCGGCGTCGGCCATGGGCTGGAAACTGGTGAGCAACCAGACGGGTCCAAACCAGTCCAGCGCCCAGGCTTCACATCCCGGATGCAGCCCGCCGCGTCCATGGAAGACGCGTTGGGCGTCGGTGGGCAATGCCATCGTTTCGATGGCGTTCAACAAGGCTTGCATGCGGTGCGGGAATCGTTCAGGCGGGGAGGTGGCAAACGGCTTCGATGTTGTTGCCGTCGGGGTCGATGACGAAGGCGCCGTAGTAGTGGGGGTGGTAAACGGGGCGAAGCCCGGGAGGACCATTGTCCCTTCCGCCGTGGGCCATCGCCGCTGCGTAAAAAGCATCGACCGCGGCGCGACTCGGGACACGCCAACACAGGTGGCAGCCTGTGGTGGCGTCGGCGCCGCCATGGGCAGAGGGGCCGTCCGTGAGCCAGGTGTCGATCACCGTGGGCTGCCCTGCGGGCGTATCGGAAAAACCGATGACACGATTGGCGCCAAACGTTTGATCGAACACGGCGGCATAACCCAGCGGTTGCAGCGCCGCGGCGTAAAAGCGTTGGGCCCGTTCGATGTCCTGGCTGCGGAAAGTCATGTGGTCGAGCATGGTGAGTCCTTTCGGAGAAAGCGGCGGGCTTTTGAGATCAGGCCTTGGCGGTCTGAGCGTGCAATTTGATGCGCCGCAGTATCCGCAAACGGATCCAGCCACTCACGGGCCTGATCACATACCAATAGGGGGTGAAACTGCCCCGGCTGGCCGCGTCGGGGCAGAAGACGCGGGTGGTCGTGCTGAGCCTCGTTTCTCCGTTGGCCAGCGGCTCGACCACAAAATTCATCACCAGTTTGGGGGCGTCCCTCACGGCTTCAAATTCCGCAGCGTTGGCGATGCGCCGCAAACCGTAGCTCATTTGCCAGAACCGGCCAGCGAGGCCGAACGCCAGCTCGCGGTTCTCGTCCCGGCCCAGCTCGGTGAAGCTGTCGAGTCCGAATGGGCGAGATGGCAGGGGGGGCTTTTTTCTGAAGAAACCCAGACAACGCGCGGGGAACTCCCGCAAGCCGATGAAGATGCTGACCAAGGGGGCGGGTTCGGCGGCCACGGCTTTGACGGCGTCGAGCAGCGCACCGGGTGCGGCCCGGGCCAGTGTGCTGTGGTGCTCCTCAAACTGGTACTCGGGCAAGTACCGGTCCAAGAGCGCCATCACCGATGGGCTCAATCGAGCTTGCCCAGCAACAAATACTCCATCAGAGCCTTCTGCGCATGCATGCGGTTCTCCGCCTCATCCCAGACCACGCTCTGCGGCCCGTCGATCACCTCGCCTGTCACCTCTTCGCCACGGTGGGCGGGCAGGCAATGCATGAACAGCGCGTCTTTTTTGGCGGTGGCCATCATGGCTTCGTCCACACACCAGTCGGCAAAGGCTTTGCGACGGGCCCCGTTTTCGGCTTCATAGCCCATGCTGGTCCACACATCGGTGGTGACCAGGTCGGCACCGGCGCAAGCCGCCTTGGGATCCTTGAAGACCTTGTAGCAATCGCGGTTGGAAATGCCGGCCAGTACCGGGTCGACTTCGTAGCCGCTGGGGGTGCTCACGTGCACCGTGAAGCCCAGCATCTCGGCGGCCTGCAACCAGGTGTTGGCCATGTTGTTGCCATCACCCACCCAGGCCACGACCTTGCCTTTGATCGCATCCAGCGGCAGACCACTGGCGGCGGGGCGGTGTTCGGTGAGGGTGAACAGATCGGTGAGGATCTGGCAGGGGTGGAATTCGTTGGTGAGGCCGTTGATCACGGGCACGCGGGAGTGGGCCGCAAAGCGCTCCAGTTTGCTCTGCTCGTAGGTGCGGATCATCACCAGATCGACCATGCGGCTGATCACCTTGGCGCTGTCTTCGATGGGCTCGGAGCGGCCCAGCTGGCTGTCGCCCGTGGTCAGGTGCACCACCGAGCCTCCCAGCTGGTACATGCCGGCTTCAAAGCTCACGCGGGTCCGGGTGCTGGCCTTTTCAAAAATCAGCGCCAGGGTGCGGTCGGGGTCGGCAAAGGGCTGGTGCTTTTCAAACGCCTTGAATTTCTGCTTGATGAAGGCGGCGCGCTGGAACAGGTAGCCGTACTCGTCGGCGTTCAGGTCCTTGAACTGCAGGTAGTGTTTGAGCTTCATGCGGCGGCTCCTTCGGCCAAGAATTCAAGAATCAGGGGAATCAGGATGGCCGCCGTTTCGTCGGCTTCGGCTCCGGACATGATCAGTGGTGGCACCAGGCGGATCACGGTGTCGGCGGTGACGCTGAGCAAGAGGCCGGCATCGGCCGCGCGCTGGGCGATCACGCCGCAGGGTCGGTCCAGCTCGATGCCGATCATCAGGCCCTGGCCACGCACCTGCTTCACACCCGGCTGCTCCAGCAAAGCGGTCAGCAACAGGGTTTGCAGGTGTTTGCCGATGCGCTCGGCGTTGGCCAGCAAGCCGTCTTCTTCCATGATGCGGATGGTTTCAACACCTGCGCGCATGGACAGCGGGTTGCCGCCAAACGTGGTGCCGTGGTTGCCGGGCTCGAAGATCTTGGCGGCTTTGGGGCCAGCCACCACCGCGCCGATGGGCACGCCCGAGCCCAGGCCCTTGGCCAGCGGCATCACGTCTGGCTTGATACCGGCCCACTGGTGGGCAAACCACTTGCCGGTGCGGCCCATGCCGCACTGCACCTCGTCGATCATCATCAGCCAGTCGTGCTGGTCGCACATGGCACGCACACCCTGCATGTAATCCACGGTCATCGGGGTCACGCCGCCTTCACCCTGGATGGCTTCAAAGAACACGGCCACCACGTTGGGGTTGCCTGCGGTGGCTTTTTCAAGCGCGGCCAGGTCGTTGACCGGCACCCGGATGAACCCCTCGACCAGCGGGCCGAAGCCGGCCTGGATCTTGGGGTTGCCGGTGGCCGACAGTGTGGCGATGGAGCGGCCGTGGAAGGCCTTTTCGTAGACCACGATTTCGGGGCGCGTGATGCCCTTGTTGTGACCGTGCTTGCGGGCCAGTTTCAGGGCCGCTTCGTTGGCCTCCAGACCGGTGCTGCAGAAGAACACGTTCGTCAGGCCCGAGCGCTCGACCAGCATCTGTGCCAGGCGCTCCTGGTCGGGCACATGGTAGTAGTTGCAGCAGTGCATCATCTTGGCCACCTGGTCCTGCAGGGCCGGCACCAGCTTGGGGTGGGCGTGACCCAGGGTGTTGACCGCGATGCCGGCCAGCGCGTCCAGGTAGACCTTGCCGTTCACATCCCACACGCGGCAGCCTCGCCCGTGCGACATGGCGATCGGCAGGCGACCGTAGGTGTTCATCACGTGGGGTGAGGCGGCGACAATGGCATCGGACATGCGGGAAGCTCCCAAAAAT
>JBFHEQ010000274.1:0-5008 GCA_041584075.1 Hydrogenophaga sp. | reverse complement strand
TCCCACTCCGTGGGCATCGTGGCCGACCCGGCCCTGCATCCCCTGGACCGGATGGATTCGTTCGACAAGGCCATGCAATGGCTGGAGATCCACCAGCCTCTGCTGTTTGACGCCTTGAACGAAAAGCGCGATCTGTTGCAGGATTTTGCTTTCTTCAAACGCTTCTCCTATGGCTGCAAGCAGGTGTTCTCCGAACACCGCTGGGCGCTCACCGGCGAAGCGGGTTTGTTCATCGATCCGTTTTATTCGCCTGGCAGCGATTTCATCGCGATCAGCAACACCTACATCACCGAACTGGTCGCCCTGGACCGGCAGGGCCAGCGGCTAGGGGCCCGGGCCGCGGCCTTTGATCAGGTCTACCACTCGCTGTACGAAAACACCCTGAGCCTCTACCAGGACCAATACCCCATCTTTGGCGACCCCGAGGTCTTGCCCGTCAAGGTGATCTGGGACTACACCTACTACTGGGGCGTGCTGGCGCAGCTGTTTTTCCACAACCGTCTCACCGACCTGTCCTGTCTGGCGACCCTGCGCAGCGAACTGGCCCATTGCCAGGAGTTGAACCGGGCCGTCCAGGCCTATTTCCGCACCTGGTCGGCCGTCAGCGAGAAACGCAACCGCCCCGAGATGCTCGATCAGGCACAAATGCCCTGGTTCAAGGAACTCAACCGCAGCCTCACCGACACGCTGGACACCGAGGCCTTTGTGCAGCGCATCCGAGACGCCCACGCGCAGCTGGGCCAGTTGGCCGCTGAAATCGTGCAGACCGCCCAGGCCGACCACCCCACATTGCCGGGCATCGACCTGGCGCCCTTGCGACGTGCCACCGAACTCACGCGCCAGATTGCGGCCCAGTCCAGCGCTGCGGGCACAGCGCAGCGGATGCTGCGGCCCGAACCCGCCGTTGTCGATTGACAGCCCGGCGACCGCGCCCGCCTCTGACCCACGCGCAGCGCGATGGCTCGCCGCTGCGTCTATGATGCTTGGCCGTGGGCGCCTGGTGTCCCACACTGCCCCCAGGGAAACCCGACAACCGCGACCATGAATCCAGCCCAAGTTTCTTCTACTGCACCAGTCTCCTGCGATGTGCTGGTGATTGGTGGCGGCCCTGCGGGCTCCACGGTGTCGGCCTTTCTGGCCGAACAGGGCCACCATGTCGTCGTGCTGGAGAAGGCGAGGCATCCGCGTTTTCACATTGGCGAGTCCTTGCTGCCCGCCAACCTGCCCTTGCTCGACAGAATGGGCGTGGCAGATGAAGTGAAGGCCATCGGCATGTTCAAGCCAGGTGCCGAGTTCTATTCGCCCAGCCACGACCGCCTGGAACGGTTTGCGTTCTCGGAGGCCTGGGACAAGTCCATGCCGCATGCCTACCAGGTGCCGCGTGCCGCGTTTGACGACATCCTGATCCGCAACGCCGAACGCAAAGGCGCCAAGGTCCACCAGTCGTGCAAGGTCACAGGTGTGGAGTTCCATGCTGAATCCGGCCAGGATGCGGCCAGCGCCACGGTCCATGCCCGTCATGAAGACGGCCGAGAACAGTCCTGGCGGGCCCGATTCGTGGTCGACGCTTCGGGCCGCGACACTTTTCTGGCCAACCGGTTCAAGCTCAAGGAGCGCAACCCCCACCACAACAGTTCGGCGGTCTACGGCCATTTTCGCAAGGCTGTTCGCAACGAAGGCGCGATCGAAGGCAACATCACGGTGCACTGGTTTGAGCACGGCTGGTTCTGGTTCATCCCACTGGCCGACGGCATCACCAGCATCGGCATGGTCACCTGGCCCTACCACATGAAATCGCGCGGTCAGCGCAGCCTCGAACGGTTCCTGCTGGACAACATTGCCCTGTCACCCAAGCTGCAGGAACGCCTGGCCGACGCCGAACTGGTGAGCAAGGTGGAGGCCACCGGGAACTTCTCCTACATTTCCCGGCAATGCCACGGGACCCACTACCTGATGCTGGGCGACGCCTATGCCTTCATCGACCCGGTCTTTTCCTCAGGCGTGTGGCTGGCCATGCACAGAGGCCTGGTGGGCGCACAGACCATCGACACCTGCCTTCGCCAGCCCAAACAGGCCCGCGCCGCCCTCAAGCGTTTTGACCGCACCATGCGGCATGGTCCCAAAGCGTTTTCCTGGATCATCTACCGCATGACCAACCCCATCATGCGGGACCTTTTCATGGGGCCGCGCAACATCTTCCGGGTCAAGGAAGCGCTGCTGTCGGTCCTGGCCGGCGACATCTTCGGCAAGACACCGATCTGGCCGTCTCTCCTGGTCTTCAAGGCCATCTACTACGCCGGGAACGTGTTCCAGCCGCGCAGGGCCTATGGCGCCTGGAAGCGTCGCCGCCACAACATCCGTCCGGTGGATGACGCAGCCCTCTACAACGCATGAGCCCCATGAAACACCCAGCCCCACACCCACTGCCGCACACGGTGCTCGCCTCGCTCGTGGCTCTGGCCTTTGGCCTGCCCAGCCTGAGCGCTCGGGCGGCCGAAGCACAACCCCTGTGGGAAGCGGGTCTGGGCGTGGCCACGGTGAGCTTTCCGGCCTACCGGGGCTCGGACCAGCGCAGCCAGTTTGTCTTGCCCACGCCCTACTTCGTCTACCGGGGTGAATTCCTGAAGGCCGATCGCGACGGCATGCGGGCCGAGCTGTTCGAATCCGATCGTGTGGAGCTCACTTTTTCGGGCGCGCTGTCTCCACCGGCCTCCAGCGACGACATCCGGGTCCGGTTCGGCATGCCAGACCTCGACGCCAACCTGGAGCTGGGCCCCCAGATCAACCTGAAACTCTGGGAAGCCGAGCACGGATCGCGGCAACTCAAGCTGTTGTTGCCCCTGCGTGCGGCCTTCACGCTCAACAGCCAACCCAAGAGCATCGGCTGGGTGTTCCACCCCAAGCTGAACTTCGATGTGGGCAGCCTGCCCGCGCTGCCTGGCTGGAACGTGGGCCTGCAAGCCGGCGCCCTGTTTGGCGACCGGCGCCAGCACCAGTATTTTTACGGGGTGGACCGCACCTACGCGACGAGCGAGCGGCCCGCCTACGCAGCGCGAAGCGGTTTTGCCGGCATGCAGTACCTGGTGGGCGTGTCCAAGCGCTTCGACAGCACCTGGGTCGGCGCATTCCTGCGGTACGACAACCTGAGCGGTGCGAGCTTTGCTTCCAGTCCCCTGGTGCGCACCAAGAACTACGTGGCCGCTGGCGTGGCCATTTCCTGGGTACTGGACCAATCCTCCACCCTCGTGTCGGTCGATGAATGACGTGCGCCGCCGCGCTTCCCTCCTCTGGACAGCGTACGAGTCCATCGCCATGGTGGTGGGGCTCGGCAGCCTGGGGCTGCTGTGCCTGATCTGGCTGCCGCCCGCATTGCTGCTGCAGCTGACCCTGCCGCACCGGTTGGGCCAAGCCATCGGCCGCCGCACCATTTCCTTCGGCTTCCGCCTGTACCTGTCCATCCTCAGCCGACTGTGCGCTTGCCGGCTCGATCTCTCCGAGCTGGATCGGCTGCGCCATGAAGGCCCGCTGATCCTGGCCGCCAACCACCCTTCGCTGCTCGATGCGGTGCTGATCGTCTCGCGCCTCCCCAATGCCATCTGCGTGATGAAGTCCAGCCTGATGGACAACCCGCTGCTGGGGGCGGCCGCCCGCCTGGCGGGGTACGTGCGCAACAGCGGCGCCCTGCCCATGATCGCGCAGAGCCGCGAAGCCCTGGCCGAAGGGGCGCAACTGGTGATGTTTCCCGAGGGATCGCGCACACAACGGTTTCCGCTGGACCGGTTCACACCCAGCGTGGGCCTGATCGCGCGGCGCTCGGGCGTGGCCGTGCAGACGGTATTTCTGGAGTTTTCTACCCCCTACCTGGGCAAAAACTGGCCCCTCTTTCGTCGCCCAAAGTTGCCGCTGCACTGCCGAGCCAGGCTGGGGCAACGCTTCGAGGCCATGACCGACCACGCCCAGTTCACCGACGAGCTGGAAGCCTATTTCCGCCGTGAAGCCCGGCCCGTCTGGACGCAGTCCCACCACACCGATGTCTGATCCCCTCACCGCTCCCCAGCCCGACGCCACGCACCTGGTCCTCATCCCCAGCTACAACCCCGGGACACAGGTGATGGAAACCGTGCGCCAGGCGCGTGCCCAATGGAATCCGGTGTGGGTGGTGGTGGATGGCAGCACCGATGGCACGACCGAACTCCTGCAAACCATGGCCGAGAAAGACGCCGGCCTGGAAGTGATCGTGCTGCCCCAAAACCAGGGCAAGGGCGCTGCCGTGCTGGAGGGTATCAGCCGCGCGGCCCGGGCGGGTTTCACCCACGCCCTCACCATGGACAGCGACGGCCAGCACCCTGCCGACCTGATCCCCCATTTCATGGCCACCTCACAGGCCCGGCGCCAGGCCATGGTGCTGGGCAAGCCGGTGTTTGGGCCGGAAGCCCCAGCTTTGCGTGTGAATGGTCGCAAGGTGTCCAACGGCTGGGCCAACCTGGAGACGCTGTGGATGGGTGTGGGAGATTCGCTGTACGGCTTTCGGGTCTACCCGATCCAGCCACTGATGAAGATCATGCGCAACAACAGCTTCATGCGCCGCTTTGATTTTGATCCGGAAGCGGTGGTGCGCCTGTGCTGGGCAGGCGTGCAGCCGGTGAACGTGGACGCACCGGTGCGCTACTTGTCGGCCGAAGAAGGTGGCGTCTCCCACTTCAAATACCTGCGCGACAACACCCTGCTGACCTGGATGCACACCCGTCTGTTCTTCGGCTTTGTGCTGCGCCTGCCTTTGCTCATCGCCAGGCGGCTGAACCGCCCGACAGCCTGACCCATGCCCTGACCCCCGGCCTCGCCAACCGCCATGAGCACCACTGAAGTTTTCCTCCTGGCCATGCTGCTCATCTTCAGCCTGCCCTGGCTGGTCTGGCGCGTGTGTCGTACCGACCATGCCGCGCCGCTGGTGGTGGTGCAGATCATGGCCGGCATCCTGCTGGGCCCGGGCGTGCTGGGACGCTGGTTT
>JBFHEQ010000273.1:0-5009 GCA_041584075.1 Hydrogenophaga sp. | reverse complement strand
TGATCTGGCGGGTCGGCCCGCGCACTTTGGAGCCCACGAGATCGGCGGCGGTTTTCACCAGCTTGTCGCGCATGTGGATCACGCCTGGGCCGTGAACCTGCAGGGCGATGGGGTGCACCTCGCGGAATTCGTCCTTGGCCACCGTCTGCACATATTCCCAGTAGGCACGCGAAGTGGCTTCGGCGTTGTTCATCATGAACGGCAGCTCAAAGGCCTCGATGCGGGGGAAGCGGCCCGGGGTGTTGCCTGGCAGGGTCCAGACCACATCGACCACGCCGTCCTTGGCCTGGTCGTACAGCTGCACGGGTGAGCCACCCAGCTGCATGGCCGGATAGCCCTCGAACTTGATGCGGCCACCCGAGTCTTTGGTGACTTTGTCCATCCAGGCCTTGTGCATGTTGAGCCATACATTGGACTGCGGGGACATGAAGGTGTGGAACTTGAGCGTGACGCTTTGCTGGGCGAAGCCCACCAGGGCCGGGGCACCCAGCGCGATGGCGGCGCCAGACTGAATCAGGGTTCTGCGTTGGATCATGGGGGAGTTCTCCGGGGTTGTTGATCGGGGTGGCAGTCAGGGCTGCGGCGGCTGCGGCAGCACTCACTGGGCTCAGTGAACAAGGTAATCGGCGCGCGGCATCCTGTTGAGAGGTCAAACCCTCAAACGGGGTGTCGCGGGACCATTGGCCGTTTCTTTTTGCGAAACGAATTTCCCTAATAGAAATTATAGGGATGAGGTGATTCGGGTAAACCCGAGCAGGGATCTCATGGGCGGTGTGTACGGGCGACCAGTGCGTGTTCAGGCAGGCGTGTTCAGGTCACGTTCAGCTGAATCCCGCAGAGACCGTCAACGCCTGCACTCAAGGTATCGCCACGGTCCACCGCTGCGACGCCGGCTGGCGTGCCTGTGTAGATCAGGTCACCCGGCTGCAGCTCCCAGGCTTCGGACAGGTACTGGATGATCTCGCCGATGTTCCAGATCAGCTGCGACACGTTGCTGCGCTGGCGGTCCTGACCGTTCACTTGCAGCCACAACGCCGCCTGCTCGATAGGGCCCGCCTGGGCTGCGGGGGTGATGGGCCCGATGGGTGCGGAGTGGTCAAATCCCTTGCCGATGGACCACGGGCGTCCCTGTTTCTTCATCTCACCCTGCAGGTCGCGGCGCGTCATGTCCAGACCCACTGCGTAGCCAAAGATGTGTTGTGCGGCGTCTTCAGCGCGGATGTTGCGACCGCCCCGTCCAATGGCCACGACCAGTTCGATTTCGTGGTGGAAGTTGGCCGTGAGGCTAGGGTAGGGCAGCGGCGCTGTCTGGCCTTCATCGGCGATCACCACCGCATCGGCTGGCTTCAGGAAGAAGAACGGCGGTTCGCGGCCGGTGAACCCCATTTCTTTGGCGTGTTCTTCGTAGTTGCGGCCCACGCAGTAAATGCGGTGGACCGGGAACTGCTCGCTGCGTCCCCGGACGGGCACGGAGACGGTGGGTGGGGGCGGGAAGACATGGTTCATGGTTGGCTTTCGTGGGTTCGCATCGCACAATGCGGTTCGGATGCGGGCTCAGTATTGTGTCGCTGGCAAACGCACCACCAGTCCGTCCATTTCGGGCGTGAGCACCAGTTGGCAACTCAGGCGACTGCCCTCGACCACGGGCGCCGCGGCAAAGTCGAGCATGTCGACTTCGTCTTGCACGGGTGCCGGGAAGCGGGCAGCGGTTTCCGCATCCAGCATCACATGGCAGGTGGCGCAGCTGAGGGTGCCGCCACAGTCGGCTTCGATGCCCCGCACGCCGGCATCGACGGCGGCTTTCATCAGGCTGTGGCCGGGCTGGGTTTGTATGTCTTGGACCGATTCGTCGGCGGCGATGAAGTGGACGTGGATCATGTGGGCCATAGAAAGATCGAGGGTAGCGTTTGGTTCGAGGATAAGGCGGGCTGCGGGTGCGGATTCAGATTCGGCCAAAGTACTCTCGGCGTTCGAACGTCTGAGGGTCGCTGGCTTCTGCGTGGCGCATGAGTTCGCTCTGCTTGATCTGGCAGAAATAATTCACAAAGGAGGGGCTGAAACTGGCCGTCAGGGCTGCGTCGGCCTGCAGTGCAGCGAGTGCATCGCCCAGATTGGCTGGAATGCGCTCCAAGCCTTCGGCATAGGGCGAAGCGCACGCCAGGGGCGGCTGCAAGCCTCGCCGGATGCCGTCGAGCCCTGCGTGGATCTGGGATGCCATGTAGAGGTAAGGGTTGGCCGCGGGTTCGCCGATGCGGTTTTCAATGCGTGTGGCCGGGTCTCCCGCCCCGCCGACCACGCGCAACATGGCCCCCCTGTTGTCCTGTCCCCAGATGACCGACTGGGGTGCCAGCGCATTGGGCTGGAAGCGGCCAAACCCGTTGATGGTGGGTGTGCACATGGCGGTGCTGCCCCGGGCGTGGGCGAGCAAGCCCGCGAGCCATTGTGAGCCGAGTTCCGAGAGCGTGTGGCGGGCCATTCCCGGGTGACTTCCGGGTTCAGGCCGATCGCGCACAAAGGCATTGCGTCCGCTTTTCTGCTCGACCAGCGATTGGTGCAGGTGCCAGCCGCTGGACATGATGTTTGGAAACGGCGGGCGGCACATGAAGCTCGCGAGATAGCCTGCGCGGCGCAAGGCCTGGCGCACGCCGTTGCGAAACATCACCATCTGGTCGGCGGCGGTGAGCGCATCGGTGGCGTCGAACACGGCTTCCACCTGGCTGGGGCCGAGCTCGATTTCCAGCGACTGGAGCGGCAAGCCCAGTGCCTTGGCGGTCTGGCGCACGATAGCCAGGGGTTCGTGGGCCAGGTCCAGCAGCGCCTCGGCGTGCAGGTTGTAACCCGGGTGGATCATTTCGACAACTGGCGGCTCACTCGGCCACGCGGCGCGCTCGGGATCGAGTTGTGGCGCGGTGTCGGTGATGCGGTAGATATGGAACTCCACCTCCAGTCCGGTCTTGAGGCCGTGGCCCGAAGCGGCCAGGCGGGCCAGGGCGTTCTGCAGCACACGCCGGCTATCGAATGCGACCGGTGTGCCGTCCAGGAACCAGGGTTGGCAGCGCAGCCAGCCGGTGGCCTGATCCCAGGGCAGAACGGTGAAGCTTTCGGGATCGGGCAGCAGCATGAGGTTGGCGGCGCCGGCGAAGCCTGGCATTTCTGCGGCGGCGCTCGCTTCGAACACCTTCCAGGCCGTTTTGTCGCCCGTGTCCTTGAGCATCAAGGTGCCGACCATGCCGACGCCGTCGCGCAGGGCGCGGATGGCTGCGTGGGCTTCCAGTGTCTTGCCGCGCAACTGGCCGTGCAGGTCGCACCAGCTCAGGCGCACGGCATCGACCTTGCTCGCTTCGATGCTTGCCGCAGCGCGCAGGCAGGCGGCCTCGCGCGCAGCATCTTGCACGCCGCAGCGGGCGGCGAAGGAGGGGGGGGGTGTGGCGCTCATGGTGCGGGCGTGCCGGCGGCTGGGCCTGCGCTGGTGTCTGCAACGGCGTGGTCCCAGGGCGCACCCGCGCGCTTGGTGATGACGGCGTTGTGCCACCAGGCTTCCCAGCCGTCGGCCGGGGCGATGCCGTCGACGGTGTCGGGGCCGCGGATCGCGCTGTGCTGCGATGGGTCGGCGATGCCGGGCGCGACACCGCCGTCGGCCACAGTGGCGATGGCGGTCTGCAGCTGGCGCCGGTTGGCCATGATCACTTTGTCGGTGGTGCCCAGGTGTTCGCGGGTGCGGTCCTGGATCGCCCCCATGCTTTCGCAGGCCCACTGGTCGTGCACGTTGATGTCGTCTTCACCCATGCCCAGGTAAGTGCTGCTCTGTTGCTCCGCAGCGTTGAACCCCCAGTTGTTGTGCCGACCCGATTTGGGGAGGTAGTCGGGCAGCGTCACCGCTTCGAGGCGTTGCTGGCGCATGGTGTGTTTGTCCACGGGACCGTCGAAGCTGGTGAAGAAGGCGTACCAGTGGTTGTGGGTGTCGTCCACCGGCACGTGCATTTGCGTGATGGTCATGGTTTCCGACAGCGGGATCACAAAGGTTTGTGGAAACACGGCGTTGGTCACGCGCACGTGGGCCAGGGCTTCGGTCATTTTTCGAAGGGCGGTGAGCTGGAATCCATAAGGCTGCGCGGTGAACGAAATCTCGGGCTGGCCAAATTCGCGCATCACCCTGGTCATGGGCCATCGCTCGCCGCCCACGTCGCCCGCGCTGGCGCCGCGGAACTGCTTGCCGTAGCTGTCGTCGAGTGACGCATCGTTGAAAAAGCGGTGGAGGTAGGACGCGTGGGCCGGGTCGATGCCGACTTCAAAAGCCTGCAGCCAGTTGCAATGCCACAAACCTTTGAAAGCAAAGCTGTGGGAGCCCGGGGCTTCGAAGGCATCCAGCGCAGGGAAGGGCGGAGGCGTCTGGTTTTCGGGTCCGAACCAGGCGAACAAGGTACCTGCCTTCTCGATCAAGGGGTAGCTGCGCTGGCGGATGCGGGAGCACAGGGTGCTGCCCTTGGGCTCGGCCGGTGTTTCGGTGCATTGGCCGGAGACATCGAACTTCCAGCCGTGGAAGGGGCATCGCAGGCCATCGCCTTCGTTGCGACCAAAGGCGAGGTCGGCACCGCGGTGCGGGCAGTCCCGGTCGAGCAGCCCGAAAACGCCTTCGGCGTTTTTGAACAGCACAAAATCCTGCCCCAGCACACGAACCGCCTTGACAGGGCGCACCGCCATGGCAGGGGCCAGCGTGGGGTCGAACTCGTCGAGCAAGGCCACAGGTTGCCAGTACTGGCGCAGCAAAGCGCCAGCGGGTGTTCCGGGCCCGATCCGGGTCAGGTGTTGATTCAGTTCGGCTTTCATGGGGCTCCAGCGACAGTGGTGTGGGGTAGTGGGGGTGGGTTTTTAAATGGTATACCGTTTTTTAAAATCAGTGTACAGTTTGAGGCATGAACCTGCAAGACACCGTGTTGATGCAATTTCGCGACCTGATCCTCAGCGGCGCGTTTCCGCCCGGCCAACGGCTGGCCGAACAGCAGCTTGCC
>JBFHEQ010000272.1:0-5018 GCA_041584075.1 Hydrogenophaga sp. | reverse complement strand
CTGCTGAAGCTCAACGTGCCCTCTCGCTGGATTGCCGAGTTGAAGATGGATCAAAAATTTGAGGTGGTGATCGACGAGACCGGTCAGTCCTATTCGGCCAAGGTGCGGCGTATCAACAGCCGTGTCGATCCGGTCAGCCAGACCATCGAGCTGGAAGCCGCGATGCTGAAGAACCACGACGATTTGTTGCCAGGCATGAGTGGCGTGGCCCGTTTCACCGGCATGCCTTGAGTTGTTTTCATGAGTAACGCCTCTGATCTGGGCACTCTGCTGCAGATCGAAGCCAGAGCCCTCGACGCCCCAACCCTCGAAGCACTTCGGTTCACGATCGTCAACGAAACCCATGCGTTGACGCCGTACCGTCAGGCTGCCCTGTTCGAGCTGGAGGGTGACCGGTTTCGCCTGGTTGCGGCTTCGGGTTTGGTGAGTGTGTCGAACGACTCTCCCTTTGCCGTGTGGTTGACCCAGTTTGCGCAGCGCTTCCCACGCGACGGAGCCAGCCATCGACTGAACTACGAGGACGCATCGGAGCAAGACGCGGAACACTGGGAGGAGTGGCTGCCCGATCACCTGCTGCTGGTGCCGATCCGCGCCGGGACGGGAGCGGCGCAGGGCATGGCGATGTACGCCCGTGAGACCGAATGGGCTGAAAATGACGTGAGCCATGTGCAGCGTTTGCACGCCACGTTCAGCTACTGCTACGCCGCCTTGGGCAAAGCGCAGCGGAAATCCTGGTTCAGTGTCCACAAACTGTTCAAAAAGCGCAACCGATGGATCGCACTGGCCGTCGTGTCTTTGGCCATGTTGGTGCCAGTCCGCCTGTCCGTTCTGGCCCCGGCCGAAGTGATTGCGCTCAACGCCAAGGCGGTGACAGCCCCTCAGGATGGCGTCGTCGGTTCATTTGCAGTCGCCCCCAATGCGCGGGTCAAGGCGGGTGACCTGCTGTTTTCCCTTGATGACTCACCCTTGTTGAACCGTCAACAGGTTGCGCTCAAGTCGCTGGAAGTGGCAAAGGCCGATGCGCACATCGCACAGCAAAGGGCTTTTGCCGACAACAAAAGCAAGGCCGAGGTCGCGGTGGCGTTGGGCCGGGTGCGCGAAAAGGAAGCAGAACTGGCTTCTGTGAACACGCAGGCTGCCCGGGTCGAGGTTCGTGCCGAACGTGACGGGGTGGCCATTTTTGCTGATACCAACGACTGGCTGGGTAGGCCGGTGCAGACGGGCGAACGCGTCATGCAACTGGCCCAGCCTGAAGACGGGGGCATCCTGGTGTGGTTGTCGGTGGCCGATGCCATCAACCTGGAGTTGGGCGCGCCGGTTCGCCTTTTTTTGCACACAGAACCGCTGAGCCCGAGAGTGGGCCAGTTGATCGAAGCCAGTTACCTGTCGTCGCTCAGTCCTGAAGGGGTGGCGTCTTACCGCTTGCGGGCGGCATTTGAAGATGGCACCGATTTGCCCCGCATTGGCCTGCGCGGCACAGCCCGTATCTCGGGTGATTGGGTGATGCTCGGGTATTACCTGTTCCGCCGGCCAATGGCGACGGTGCGGGAGTGGACCGGGTTATGACGCTGTCGGGAACCATGTCGCTGCCCAAGCGGCCTCCCGCGCCGGCGCCCAAACCTGTTCCATTGCCGCGGATACGGGACGAGCTGATTCTGTTTCCTGGGTCCCCCAACGAAGACGGTACACCTGCGTGGGTGATCCAGGACCCGGTCAACAACCGGTTCTATCGCATCGGCTGGCTGGATTTTGAGTTGCTGGTGCAATGGGCCGATCACGACGCTGCGGCGCTGGTCAAAGCGGTCAATGAGCAGACACCGCTCAATGTCACCTTGAGTGATGTGCGCCAGTTGATGGCTTTTCTTTCCGAAAACCAGTTGCTGCGACTGGACCAGCCAGCGGATGTTGCCCGGGCGCTCGGTCGCAGCCAGAAGCAAAAGCGGTCGTTCCTGGAGTGGCTGGTGCACAGCTACCTGTTCTTCCGAGTGCCGCTGGTCCGACCCCAGGCCTGGCTGGCCCGGCAACAGCCGTGGCTGGAGCGCCTGCACATGCCCACGGTCACGGCGTTGATCGGGATGATCGCGCTGCTTGGGGTGTACCTGGTCTCGCGTCAGTGGGACGTGTTCACCCACACCCTGGTGGACAACCTGACCTGGAATGGTGCGCTGGGGTACATCGTGGCCTTGCTGGTGGCCAAAACCGTTCACGAGATGGGGCATGCGCTGGTGGCCACGCACTACGGTGTTCGGGTCGCGCACATGGGCGTGGCGTTTTTGGTGATGTTCCCGATGTTGTACACCGACACAGGGGAGAGTTGGCGCCTTAAAAATGCCCGGCACAGGTTGGCGATCGCAAGCGCTGGCGTGGCGGTGGAGCTGGCGTTGGCCAGCGTGGCGACCCTGCTGTGGAGCCTGGCGCCTGATGGCGCCTTTCGGAACGGCCTGTTTTTTCTGGCGACCACCAGCTGGGTGTTGACGCTGGCGGTCAATGCCAGCCCGTTCATGCGTTTTGACGGGTATTTTGTGTTCAGCGATATGCTGGACCTGCCCAATCTCCATGAGCGATCAAGTGCCTTGGCACGGAACTGGTTGCGCAGGACTGTGCTGGGTTTGCAGGATCCCTGGAACGAGAGCTTCAGCCCAGCCAAACGCCGCTCATTGATCGCGTTTGCACTGTTCACCTGGTTGTACCGCTTGACGGTGTTCCTCGGTATTGCCTTGCTGGTGTACCACTTCTTTTTCAAGACGCTGGGCATTGTGTTGATGTGCCTCGAGCTGGTGTGGTTCATTGGCCGACCGGTGTACAAGGAGCTGATGGTGTGGAAAGAGCGCAAAGGGCAGGTCACGTCCCGTCGCAAGTGGGCCTTGCTCGGATGCCTGGCCTTGTTCGTGCTGTGGCTGGTGTTTCCGTTCAGCAGTCGGGTCGGCGGATACGGCTGGACCCATGCCGGAGATCAACAGCCTGTGCACGCGCCTTTTGCTGCCCAACTGGTGCAGGTACCGACCCAGCGCAGCTTCAAGGCGGGTGACGTGCTGTTTGTGCTCGATTCGTCGATCCTGTCGATTGCGCAGGACCGGTCGCAGCAATTGGCCCTCGCGCGCGAGAGTCAGATCGCCGGTCTGATGGGCGTGCCAGATGGCGAGGCACAGCGCCAATTGCTGAACTCCCAAAAAGCGCTTTTCGAAGCAGAAGCCCAGGCCAGCGTGGATGAGCTCGCTCGCTTGACCTTGCGCGCGCCGTTCGATGGCGAGTTGCACGACATCGACCATGGGCTGGCGCCTGGGGTCTGGGTCAAGCCGCGCGAGCCTCTGGCCATGTTGATCGACCCTCGTTTGTGGGTGGTCGATGTGTACGTTGCCGAAGAAGACCTCAACAGGATCCGGGTGGGGCAGGAGGTCCGAACCCGGCTGCTCGCAGGGCCTCAATCTTGGGTCGATGGACGTATTGATGCCATTGATGTGTCGCGTACCACGGTTCTACCGACCACCATGCTCGATGCCACGCATGGTGGGCCGATCGCGACTGTCAATGACGCGTCCAACGCAGGCGCAGACAAGACGGCGGTCGTTCGTGACGCGCTTTTCCGGGTGCGGGTGGCACTGGATGCGCCGTTGCCCACACGTCAGGCGGCGCCGGTTCGGGTTCGCATCGAAGGGGAAAAGGAGTCGATTCTTGCCAGCGCCTTCCGTCGTGTGGCTTCGATTCTTGTGCGCGAAAGCGGTTTTTGACCACAGAGGCCGTTTGCAAGGGGGCAGCAAATGGTTTTTCTGGTATCGCTCGCAACGTGCGAACATTGCGCCCATGAGCATTTTGCGTGTTGCCACCTACAACATCCACAAGGGTGTCCAGGGCCTGGGTCCGTCCCGCCGGCTTGAAATCCACAACCTGGGTCACGCCGTGGAGCAGTTTGACGCGGACATCATCTGCCTGCAGGAAGTGAGGAGGCACCACCGAAAACTGGAGAGAGCCTTTACCCGATGGCCCGACCTGGATCAGGCCGGCTACCTCTCACCCGAAGGCTATGAGTCGGTGTACCGCACCAATGCGGTAACCAAACACGGTGAGCACGGCAATGCCATGCTGTCGCGCTGGCCGGTGATCGACATCCGGCACTCTGATGTGTCGGATCATCGGTTTGAACAGCGGGGTTTGCTGCATTCCCAACTGCTGGTCGAAGGGCAGGACCTTCATGTGATCGTGGTGCATTTCGGGCTCATCCACGCGAGCCGTGAGCGCCAAGTTCAGCGCCTGGGCTCTTACATTGCCAGCGAGGTGCCTGCCTCCGCGCCCCTGATCGTGGCCGGTGATTTCAACGACTGGGGAGCCAAGCTGCTCAAACCCATGGCTGCACTCGACCTGAGCACTTTTGATGGGCTGCGATTGCCCACCTATCCGTCCCGTCTGCCCCTCTTGCATCTGGATCGCATATATGTACGAGGGTTGCGCCCCCTGACGGCACACGTGCCCCATGGGAAGGCCTGGTCGCGCATGTCGGACCATTTGCCCCTGATCGCGGAACTGGAACTCTGACAGTGAAGACGCGCCACCGTACTTCCTGGAGACTGGCTGGTGGTGAATGGAGAAACCACGCGGGACACCAGCTGTTGCTGCTGGAGGGCGGGGCGGCGCTGTTTCCAGCGCTGGTCGAGGCCATGGACGCTGCGCGCAGGGTGGTTCACCTTGAAACCTACATCTTTGACTTCAACGGTTCGGCGATTGACGTCGCCGAGGCGCTGGAGCGGGCTGCCCGGCGGGGGGTGCTGGTGCGCCTGGTGGTTGATGGGGTCGGGACCCCGCGGGTGCCCGACGAGTGGCGGGTACGCTTCCGTGCCGCGGGCGTGAAGTGGCGTGTGTATTCTCCACTGGGCGGTCTCGGGCTGTTGATTCCCAGCCGTTGGCGCCGGTTGCACCGCAAGCTGTGTGTGATCGATGAAACCGTGGGCTTCTGTGGTGGCATCAACATCATCGACGACCTGGAAGACGTGGCCCTGGGCCGGTTGAGTGCGCCGAGACTGGAT
>JBFHEQ010000271.1:0-5018 GCA_041584075.1 Hydrogenophaga sp. | reverse complement strand
GCCAGATGATCTGGTCGGCCGGCCCATGGAAGACGTGCTGCCGGAAAGCATTCTCGGGATCAGCAGGCCCCATATCCAGGCTGTGTTGAATGGGGCGCCTCAGACCTTTGAGGAAACGCTGGTCCCGAGCGCGGGCGGCGACCCCAGGCAGCTCGTGGTGTATTACCTGCCCGACGTGGTGGAAGGTGAGGTTCGCGGCTTTTATGTGCTGGTACACGACCTCACCGAGCTGAACGAAAGCCGTCAGCAGCTGGCATTGGCGCAGCGGGACTCGGCCGCCTTGCTGCAGACGATCCACCAGCACTCGATTGTGTCGGTGGCAGACCGGGCGGGCACCATCATTGAGGTCAACGATGGCTTCTGCGACATATCGGGTTACAGCCGTGATGAGCTGCTGGGACAGAACCACCGGTTGATCAACTCGGGCACACACGGTTCGGCGTTCTGGGAAACCATGTGGGGCACGATCTCGGCCGGAAAGTCCTGGCGCAGCGAGGTCTGCAACAAGGCCAGGGACGGCTCACTCTACTGGGTGGACAGCATCGTTTCCCCTGTGATGAACGCCAGTGGCGAGATCGAAAAATTCATTTCCATCCGGACCGACATCACCGAGCGCAAACGCCTGCAGGCGGATGTTGTGCAGGCCCACCAGTTGCTGGAGGAGCGCGAGCGTTTTCTGCGCAGCATCACCGACCACCTGCCGGTGCACATTTCGTACACCAACCGCCGAGGCGAGTTCCAGTTCGTCAACGCCGCGTACTGCAAATACCTTGGCCTTGGTCGGGAGGCGATCATCGGCAAGACACGGGCCGAAGTGTTTCCTTCAGCCTATGGTGTCGACTCCCTGCCCATCGATGAAGCGCTGCAAAAAGGTGTGGCTCAGCGCATCGAACACGACGAGATCCTGGGGGGGCAGGTGGTCTGCGTGGACACCCACCTGGTGCCCGACCTGGCGGCCGACGGTGAAGTGCGTGGGCTTTACATGGTGAGTACCGATATCACCGAGCGCCGCCAGGCGGAGCGTGAACTGCGCCAGACCATGGCATTGCTTCATGCGGTGCTGGCGGCGGCGTCTCAGGTGTCCATCGTGGCGGTCAAGCCCGATGGTTGTGTCAGCATCTTCAACACGGGCGCCGAGAAACTGCTGGGCTACCGTGAGGCCGAGGTGGTGGGCAAGGTGTCGAGTCTGGCGTTTCATGATGAACGCGAGATGCGCCACCGCGCCGAAGAGTTGTCACGCCAGATGGGCCGCAAGGTTCATACGGGTGAGGTCTTGATCGAGCCGTCCGAACTGGGCCACTCCCGCGAATGGACCTATGTGCGCAAAGACGGTGTGGGTGTGCCGGTATCGCTGGGGGTGACGGCCATGTACGATGACCAGAACGAACTGGTGGGCTACCTCGGCATTGCGCACGATGTGCGCCAGCAAAAAGAATACGAACGCTCCCTGCGCGATGCAGTGCACAAGGCGCGCCGCGCGAACCAGGCGAAGACGCACTTTCTCGCCAACATGAGCCACGAAATCCGCACACCCATGAACGCGGTGATCGGCCTGTCGTATCTGCTGGAGCGCACGGAACTCACCAGCGAGCAGGGTGGCTTGCTGGGCAAGATCAAGGTGGCGAGCAAATCGCTGTTGTCACTGATCAACGATATTCTGGATCTGTCCAAAATTGAAGCTTCCGAGCTGAGGATCGAACGGGCGCCCTTCAACCTGGGACATCTGCTGCGCGACATGTCGGAACTGATTTCGGTGCAGTCCGAAGCCAAGGGCGTTCATTTTGATCTGGACCTTGCTTCGCAGGTGCCCGATGCCCTGGTGGGCGATGCCACGCGCGTGCACCAGGTGTTGCTCAACCTGCTGACGAACGCCATCAAGTTCACGGACCAGAGTGGGTCGGTGAAGCTGTCGGTGACCCGGGTTGGCGGGTCGTCCTCCATCTCGCGCCTGCGTTTTTCGGTGCGCGACAGTGGCATCGGCATGACCGAGGCAGAGATGGGGCGGCTGTTCACGCCGTTTGCCCAGGCCGACGCGTCCACGACGCGGCGCTTTGGGGGAACGGGGCTGGGTTTGTCGATCGTGAAGCAGCTGGTTCAGCTCATGGGTGGCGAGCTCGGGGTGTCCAGTGAACCGGGCAACGGCAGCGAGTTCTGGGTGGAGCTGGAGTTTGGCCTTGGCGATCTCGAGGCTTTGCCGGCCATGGAGGCCGACGGTCGAATGGCGCCGGTCGAAGGCATGGGCCTCGCCGGTGTGCGTGTGCTGGTGGCCGACGACAGCGAGATCAACCTCGAGGTCGTGCGGCGCGTGCTGGAGCTGGAAGGGGCTCTGGTCAGCCAGACCATGAACGGTCAGGAAGCCGTTGACGAGCTGCTGGCACGGCCCGCAGGCTTTGATGTGGTGCTGCTGGATCTTCAAATGCCCGTGCTGGATGGTTTTGATGCCAGCCGCCGCATCCGCAGTGGGCTGGGACTGCACGACTTGCCCATCATTGCGCTGAGCGCTTCCACGCTGAGCAGTGAAATGGAGCAAGCCAAACGCGCGGGCATGAACGATTTTGTCAGCAAGCCTTTTGAGGCCGCGCACCTGGTGAGCCGCATCCGCCGCTGGATGCATCCAGAGCAGGCGGCGTCATGGCCATCGGCCCGAGGCGCCCAGGCCCGACAGCCAGTGGCCTGGCCAGACATTGAAGGCATCGAATCGGGCATGGTCTGCCGGCGCCTGGGTGGCGACCAGGCCCTGTTCTTTTCCATGCTAAAACGCCTGGTGGCGGAGTTCTCGACGCTGGATCGCGGGGCCTCGCCGGTGGCCATGGAAGAGCTCCCTGACCTGGCGGCCCAACTGCACAAGCTCAAGGGCAGTGCGGGCACCCTGGGTGCCCTGGCGGTTGAACGCGCAGCTTCCTTGGCCGACAAGGCCTGCCGAACCCAGCAGATCGACCAGGTAGGGCCCTTGTTGGCCGACGTCGTCGAAGAGCTGCACCACCTCGGTGAAGCTGTAGCACCGCGTCTGGCGGCCCATGAAGCCCGGGAGGCTGAGCTCGAGCCTGAGGTCGAAGGCGCTTGTCGCCTGGATCCTGAGGCGGTGGCGGCGCTGGTCGAGAGTCTGCAGCGCAACGATCTCGATGCCATTGATCAGGTGCATGCGATGGCCCAGGGTTTGAAGCTGAGCCTGGGGCAAGGTGGTTTCGCCCAGTTGCGTGAGAGCGTCAACAATCTTGACTTTGTTGCTGCTGTCGACCTGCTGCAAAGGCTGCGGGATCCTGCAGAGGCGGCGTCCGGCTGACGCCGCCGCCGGATGGCGGCATGCGGCCTTGCTGCGCCTGACGTACCCGGCAATGGCAAAATGATCGGTTGCCCGGGCTTCGCCCGGCCACCTGGTTTCCCCTTCTTTTCTGGCATGACTGCATCTCGCTCCGGTACCCTGGGTATCGACTTTGGTACCTCCAATTCCGCCGTTTCCTGGGTTCAGGGCAGCGGCGCTTCACGTTTGATTCCCCTGGAGGGCGAGGCGATCAACATGCCCACGGCGGTGTTTTTCAATGCCGAAGACCAGTTCACCCACTTTGGCCGCGATGCCGTGGCGCAATACCTCAGCGGCACCGAAGGCCGGCTCATGCGTTCGCTCAAGAGTCTGCTGGGCAGCCCCTTGCTCATGGAGACCACCGAGGTCAACGGCCATGCGGTGAGTTTTCTCGACATCATTGCCATCTTTCTCTCGGAATTGCGCGAGCGGGCCAGCGAGTCGCTGGGCTACGAGCCGACCCGGGTGGTGATGGGGCGGCCCGTGCATTTTGTGGACGACAGCCCCGAGCGGGATGCGCAGGCCCAGCATTCGCTGGAAGACGCCGCCCGCCGCGTGGGTTTCGAACACGTGAGCTTCCAGCTGGAGCCCATTGCTGCGGCGCTGGACTACGAGCGCCGGTTGACCCGGGAGAGCCTGGTGCTGGTGGTGGACATCGGGGGGGGTACCTCCGATTTCACCGTGGTGCGCCTGGGGCCCCACCACATGGGCAAGGCCGATCGCCACAGCGATATCCTCGCCACCACCGGTGTGCACATCGGTGGCACAGACTTCGATCAGAAACTCAGCCTGGGCGGTGTCATGCCCTTGCTGGGATACCGCCACCACGGGCCCGAGGGCCGTGAGGTGCCACACCGCGTGTTCATGGACTTGTCGACCTGGCACCTGATCCAGTGGCAATACCTGCCCCGGGCGATCAGCCAGGCGCAAAACCTGCGCACCAACTACAGCGACCAGAACTTGCACAAACGGTTGATGACGGTGTTGCACCAGCGCGAGGGCCATCGCATGGCCTTTGAGGTGGAGCAGGCCAAGATCCGCTGCTCCGTCAACGGTGCCGCCACGGCGGTGGACCTCTCTTGCCTGGAGAAAGACCTGAGCGCGCCTCTGGCCCCCGAAGACATGGACGCCGCATTGGCGGTTCAGTTGCAACGCACGGTGGCCTGCGCACGCGCTTGCGTGGAGCAGGCCGGTCTGGACGATGGGGATCTCGGCGCCCTGTACCTCACCGGGGGATCATCGGCGCTGCGGCCATTTCAGCGCGCGCTGCAAGCCGAGTTTCCGGGCGTGCCCCTGGTGGAAGGGGACTTGTTTGGTGGTGTGGCTTCGGGCCTGGCCTATTCGCGCTGATGCGGTGCCCTCCGGGCGGGTAGGGCCAGGGCCCGCCCAAGCTCAGGGTTTCAGGACGATGGTCACGAGCGCGGAGGCATCTTGCAGGGCGACCACACCGTGCGGCGCGCCGCCTTTCAGGAACAGCAATTGCCCGGGTTTGAGGATGTTGCTGCGGCCGTCCATGGTGACGTCGATCTCGCCTTCAATGCAGTGGATCGTGACTTCACCCGGCACCTGGTGGGGCGGAAAAGACTTGCCCGCCCGCAGCACCAGCCGGATCAACTCCAGCTGATCGGACTTGAACAGCGCCTTGGTGGGCTCGGTTGCCAGAAGGTCGCCCAGCGGCTGGACATTGACGGGGTCTCCGGGGCTGGTGTGGTTGAGG
>JBFHEQ010000270.1:0-5019 GCA_041584075.1 Hydrogenophaga sp. | reverse complement strand
TCCACCAGCAGGATCGTGGTTTGCGCCGCCTTGAGCTGCCTGAAGGCCTCGATCATGTTCTGGATGATGGCGGGCGCCAGACCCTTGCTGGGCTCGTCGATCAGCAGCAATTGGCGTGGCTCCACGATGGCGCGCGAAACCGCAAGCATCTGCTTCTGCCCCCCGCTGAGCTTGCCGGCGGGGTGGTTCCAGAATTTCTTCATGGCGGGAAAGAGGCCAAAGATCCATTCCAGCCGCGTGGTGTCGATGTCATCCAGCGTTCTCGCACTGCGCGCGGCCAGCAGCATGTTTTCCCGGACCGACAGGTCGGAAAAGATGCCCATGCTTTCGGGCACATAGGCCACGCCACCCTGGGCGATGTCGGGCGTGGGTCGCTGCGTGATGTCTTGCCCATCGAGCACCACCCGGCCCTGGCTGGCATGCCACAGGCCCATGATGGTGCGCAGCGTGGTGGTCTTGCCGGCCCCGTTGCGGCCCAGCAGCATGGTGAGTTCACCCTTGGGCACGGCGAGGTCCACGCCATGCAGAATATGGTACGCGCCGATGTGCGTGTGCACGCCATCGAGGACGAGAAGCCCCCCTGCGCCGCCTTCGGCGTCACCCCCCCGGGGGGGCGCCACATGCAGCCCGGCAAAGCCGGTCCCTCGTTGGCCTTGGTGGTTCATGCTGCCTCCTCTTCTTCCGGGTTGATGCCGAGGTAGGCCTGCTGAACAATGGGTGAAGCAATCACGGCCGCGGGCTCGCCATCGGCCACGAGTTCGCCGTTGTGCAACACGATGATGCGGTCCGACAGTTCGCGCACCACGTCCATCTTGTGTTCCACCAGCAGAATGGTTTTGGTTTTGTCGGCCTTGAGGTTGCGGATCAGGTTCAGGATCACCGGTGCCTCGTCCACGCTCATGCCCGCCGTGGGCTCATCGAACATGAACACCTGCGGTTCCAGCGCCATCAGGATGCCCACCTCCAGTTTTCGCTGGTCACCGTGGGGCAGACTGGACGCCAGCTGCTCGCCCTTGTCGGCCAGCGCCACCGCTTCCAGCACTTCGTCGGCCCGCACCACCAGGTCGCGCCGGTCGCTCCAGATGCGCCAGAGGTTGAGGCCGGCGCCCGCCCGTGCCTGCACCGCCAGCCGCACGTTTTCGCGCACCGAGAGATTGGGAAACAGGTTGGTCAGCTGAAACGCCCGACCCAGACCGGCCCGGGCGCGCGCCGGGGCCCCCAATGACGAGATGTCCACCCCGTTGAGCTTCACCCGCCCGGTCGAAGCCTTGATCTGGCCCGAGATGAGGTTGAAGTAAGTGGTCTTGCCCGCACCATTGGGGCCGACGATGGCGGTCAGCGTGCCGGGCTCGAAGGAGCAGGACACAGCATTCACCGCCACGTGACCACCAAAGCGGACCGTGAGATCAGAAGTTTCGAGCATGGAATCTCCACACGCCCAAACGGGCGCAGCGCAAGTGCGCGAGCAGTCGCCGCTCAGCGGTGACAACCAAGAACACCGCGGAACCGGCTTTGCCGGGCCGCAGGTGTTGTCCCCCTTCTAGGGGGAAGCCGCGTCAGCGGCGCAGGGGGTCAAGCGCTTTCAGCGCTTGTTATTTATGGGCACGTTCATCTCAGACGGCTTGATCTCACGCACCAGCTCAGGCACACCCCAGGCAAAGGCCGGGTCGACCTTGATCTTGAAGTGGTACATGCTCTGCATGGCCTGGTGGTCTTCCTTGCGGAAGGTCATGGTGCCTTTGGGCGTCTCAAAACTCATGCCTTCCATGGTCTTGATGAGCTTGTTGGTGTTGGTGTCACCATTGGTTTTCTTGAGCGCGGTCACCACCGCCATGGCAGACGCAAAACCACCGGCCGTGAAGAAGTCGGGCGGGCTCTTGAACGCTTTGTAATGGGCCGCCACCATGGCTTCGTTCACCGGGTTCTTCGGAATGCCGAAGTAGTAGTAGGTGGCGCCTTCCATGCCGGGGAAATTCTTGTAGCTGGCCATGGCAGGCAGGATGTTGCCGCCGGTCGCGATCTCGATGTTGTAGCGCTTCAAATCCAGATCGGCGATCTTGAACGGGTTGCCGGCACCAGCCCAAATGATGAAGATCACCTTGCGACCCGGCTGATCTTTCAGCTTGTCGATCAGGCGCTGGGCGCCGGCGGTGAAGTCGGTGGTGCCGGTGGGCAGGTATTCCTCATGGACCAGCTTGGCGCTCTTCAGCGCCGACTTGAACGCCGACACGCCATCGCGGCCAAAGGCGTAATCCTGCGCCAGGGTGGCCACGCTCACACCGTCCTTGTCCAGTGCCACGGCGTTGGAGATCGCATCTTGCGAACTGTTGCGACCGGTGCGGAAGATGTATTTGTTCCACTTCTCGCCGGTGATCGAGTCGGCCACAGCCGGCTCAACCACCAGAATCTTCTTGTATTCCTCGGCCACCGGCAACATGGCCAGCGCAACGCCCGAAGAGGTTGGGCCTACAGCGATGTCGGCCTTGTCATCGGCATAGGCCGTGGCCAGCAGACTGCGACCCAGATCGGGCTTGCCCTGATCGTCCTTCTCAATCACCACCAGCTTCTTGCCGGCCACCATCATCGTGCCACCTGTGGCGTACTCCAGACCCATCTGGAAGCCGGTGGTGGTCTGCTTGCCGTAGGCCTCCAGCGGGCCGGTCAGGCTGTGCACATGGGCGATGCGGATTTCGCCGCCAGCTTGGGCAAACGTTGCGGTGGCTGCGATGGATGCCGTGCAGGCGAGTGCGATCACCGCGAGGCGGCGGGTGGTGAGGGTCATGTCTTGTCTCCGGTTGTATTGGAATCACAGCGCTGTGCGCCGCGAACAATTTGTAGCACGCTTCGTGCCACATCAGAAGCCCTTTGATTTCAAAGAGATTATTGATCAACCCCCATTTTTCGTCTGATTTCCAGACGGCATAATCGCCTGTTTTTCAGACGGTCGTCTGATTTCCAGACGTTTCACCCATGGCGCTGAGCCGATCGTAGAGGCTCGCGCGCGAGATGCCCAGCAAACGCGCGGCGGCGGTCCGGTTGCCGCCCGTGTGGGCCAGCGCCTCGGCGATGGCGCTGTGCTCCAGTTCAGCGATGCGTTCCGCCAAAGGGCGAACGGCGGCGCCCTGCACCACCGGCCACGAAGGCGTCACGGCGTGGGAGACCGGCGTCACCGCGGGCAAGGACATCTGCCCGCCGGCTTCGAGCACGGTGCGCAGCTCCTCGGCATCGATCTGTGGCGAATCGCTGCGCAAGGCCAGTTGCTCCAGCACGTTGCGCAACTCGCGGATGTTGCCGCGCCAGGCCTGCGCCGCCAACAGCGCCTGGGCCTCGGCGCCGAGCTCCATGTGGTGCCCGCCGCTGCGCACGGCGATGTCCTCACACAGGGCTTCGGTCAACAAGGGGATGTCGGCCTGTCGCTCACGCAAGGGCGGCACCCGGATAGGCAGCACATTGAGCCGGTAAAACAGATCCTCCCGGAAGCTGCCATCCCGCACCATCTGCTGCAGATCGCGCGAAGTCGCGGCCACCACACGCACATCGAACTGCACCAGCTTGTTCGAACCCAAGGGCTCGATCTCACCTTCCTGCAGCGCGCGCAACAACTTGACCTGGACCGATGGTGGCATATCCCCGAGCTCATCGAGAAACAGCGTGCCGCCGTCGGCCAGCTTGAACTTGCCGTCACGCCCTTTTTTCTCGGCCCCGGTGTAGGCGCCGGGCGCCACGCCGAAGAACTCGGCCTCCAGCAGCGACTCGGGCACCGCCGCCATGTTCACACTCACAAATGGCCGCCCCGCGCGCGGCGAAGCGGCGTGGATGGCGTGGGCCAGCAGTTCTTTGCCTGTACCCGTCTCGCCCAGCAACAACACCGGGCTGGCCGACAGCGCGGCTCGCCGGGCCTGGCGTTTGACCTCCATCGCACCCGCAGAGGTCCCGACAAAACTGGCAAAGGTGTATTTGCTGCGCCGCTGGCTGGCCAACTCACGGCGCGCGTCGTTCAAGTCCTGCTCCAGCCGGGCGAACTTGGCGATCAGGGGTTGCAGGGTGGTTTCCGGGTGGTCAAACAGCACGATGCCCAACACACCAATCACCTCACCCGCGTCATCGCGCAGCGGGATGCGGCTCACCACAAACGTGCCCGCCTTGTTGGTGAGCAGGTCGATCAGAATGGGCTTGCCCGTCGCCAGCACCTGGTGCATCTGCGTGTTCTGCACCACGTTGGACACGGGGTGGCCTACAAAATCTTCTTCTCGGTCAAAGCCCAGCGCCGGCAGATAGCGGCGGTACAGGTCGTTGATCCAGACCACACGCGCATGGCGGTCCACCAGCATCATGCCTTCGCTGGCGTTGGCAAACAGGTCGAACATCGACCTCGCTGCGAGTTCGAGAATGCTTTGTGCGTCGCGCGGCAGGCGGTCGTCCGGGATCATGTCGGCATGGTAACCGGGCGACGCTGTTCAGACACAGTCGGACCCATGCACAATTGGTCTTCGGTCTTCCTGCTGCCCCCTGATCACCAAAGCCCCGGCACAATCCGTTTATGGTCACTCCCAAGGACGCTCACGACAAGGTTCGCCTCGACAAATGGCTGTGGGCCGCCCGCTTCTACAAAACACGCGGGCTGTCCAGCGAAGAAATCGACAAAGGCCGTGTGCTGGTCAATGGGCAGAACGCCAAGCCGTCCAAAGAGGTCAAGCTGGGTGACACCCTGGAACTCCGCCAAGGCCCCGTCCAACGCACCGTGGTCGTCAAGGCGCTGTCGAGCGTGCGCGGGCCGGCCCCTGTGGCCGCCTTGCTGTACGAAGAAACGGCCCAATCGGTTTCGCAGCGCCAGGCTGCAGCCGAATCCCGCCGGCTGGCACCGGAACCTTCGCTCTCCATGACCCAGGGCCGCCCCACCAAACGCGACCGGCGCAACATGAACACACTGAGAGATACCGCACCCAGCCTGCCCGACTGGGATGCGCGCTGGAGCGCCTCTCTGGACGACCAATGACGCTGGACCGAAAAGCCTTCCTC
>JBFHEQ010000269.1:0-5050 GCA_041584075.1 Hydrogenophaga sp. | reverse complement strand
GGCATGAAACATGCCATTCGCCACATCCATTTTGTCGGCATCGGTGGCGCCGGCATGAGCGGTATCGCCGAGGTTCTGTTGAACCAGGGCTACCGCATCTCGGGCAGCGACCTGGGCGAAAACGCGGCCACGCGGCGTCTGGTCTCGTTCGGCGCCGAGGTCTTTCTGGGCCACGACGCGCGGTACATCGAAGGTGCGGATGCCATCGTGACCTCGACAGCGGTCAAGGAGGACAACCCGGAAGTGGTGGCTGCACGCGCCAAACTGGTGCCGGTGGTGCCACGGGCCGTCATGCTGGCCGAGCTGATGCGCATGAAGAAGGGGGTGGCCATTGCCGGCACCCATGGCAAGACCACCACCACCAGCCTGGTCGCCAGCGTGTTGGCCGCGGCCGGTATGGACCCGACCTTTGTGATCGGTGGCCGCCTCAACAGTGCGGGAGCGAATGCCCAGCTCGGCTCGGGCGAGTACATCGTGGTCGAGGCCGACGAATCGGACGCTTCGTTCCTCAACCTGTTGCCGGTGGTGTCGGTGGTGACCAACATCGACGCCGACCACATGGACACCTACGGGCACGATTTCGAGCGCCTCAAAGGCGCCTTCATCGAGTTTCTGCACCGCATGCCTTTCTACGGTGCGGCCGTGGTCTGTGTGGACGATGCGGCCATCCGCGACATCCTGCCGCAGATCGCGCGCCCCATCACCACCTACGGCTTCGCCGAAGATGCCCAGCTGCGAGCCGTCAATGTGCGCGCCGTGGCCGGTGAAATGCACTTCACGGTGCAGCGCAGCAGCAGTGCGGGTACATCGCCCGACCTGGATGTTGTGCTGAACCTGCCGGGCAACCACAACGTGCTCAACGCGCTCGCGGCCATCGGCATTGCCGAGGAGCTGGGTGTGCCCGACGCTGCGGTGGTGAAAGCCCTGGCCGAGTTCAAAGGCGTGGGGCGCCGCTTCCAGCACTATGGAGAAGCGGCCCTGCCTTCGGGCGGTACCTGCACCCTGGTGGACGACTACGGTCACCACCCCGTGGAAATGGCCGCCACGCTGTCCGCTGCGCGCGGCGCCTTCCCGGGTCGCCGGCTGATGCTGGCCTTCCAGCCCCACCGCTACAGCCGCACCCGCGACTGTTTCGAGGACTTCGTGAAAGTGATCGGGCAAGCCGATGCGGTGTTGCTGGCCGAGGTGTATGCCGCCGGCGAAGCCCCCATCGTCGCCGCTGACGGCCGCTCCCTGGCGCGCGCGCTGCGTGTGGCCGGCAAGCTGGAGCCCGTCTTCGTGGACGAGATCACCGCCATGCCCCAAGCCATTCTGGACAACGCACGGGATGGCGATGTGGTGTTGTGCATGGGTGCGGGCACGATCGGGGCCGTCGCTGGCCAGACCGTTGGGCTCGCACAGGCCACCGCCGAGAAACCCCTGAAAACATGAACACGATGTCCTTGAACCCTTCTGCAGTCGATCCCAAAGCCATGGGCAAAGTGGCGGTGCTGCTGGGCGGCCGCTCGGCCGAGCGCGAAGTTTCCCTGATGTCGGGCAACGGTGTGCTCAGCGCGTTGCGCGCCAAAGGCGTCGATGCCCATGCGTTTGATCCGGCCACGCGTGAACTGAGCGAGCTCAAGCACGAAGGCTTTGACCGCTGCTTCATTGCCTTGCATGGCCGCTTTGGCGAAGACGGCACGGTGCAAGGCGCGCTGGAGCTGATGGGCATTCCCTATACCGGCCCAGGCGTGATGGCTTCCAGCGTGGCCATGGACAAGCTCATGACCAAGCGCATCTGGATCGCCGAAGGCCTGTCCACCCCCGCCTGGCGCCAGGTGAGGAGCGCGGCGGACACCCGCGCCGCCTTTGCCGCCCTGGGCTCACCCATGATCGTCAAGCCCGTGCGCGAAGGCTCGACCATCGGCCTCACCAAAGTGATCACGCTGGAACAATGCGACGCAGCTTATGCACTGGCTTCGCAGCAGGATCCCATGGTGATGTGCGAGCAGTTCATATTGGGCGACGAGGTGACCTGTCCTGTGCTGGGCACGGGCGACCAGGCGCGTGCCCTGCCGGTGATCCGCATCGTGGCGCCCGATGGCAACTACGACTACCAGAACAAATACTTCACCGACGACACCAAATACCTGGTGCCTTGTGGATTGCCCGAAGGCGAAGAGGAGCGCATCCAGGCGCTGGTCCTGAAAGCCTTCCTGACGCTTGATTGCCGTGGCTGGTCGCGCGCCGACGTGATGATCGACGCCACCACCCGCCAGCCCTACCTCCTGGAAATCAACACTTCGCCCGGCATGACCGGCCATTCGCTGGTGCCCATGTCGGCGCGCGCGGCGGGTCTGTCCTACGAAGACCTCTGTTTGTCCCTGTTGGCCGGCGCCTCGCTGGACAACGCTGTTGCCTCCGTCGGCTAATCACCACCCAGCCATGTCCCAACCCGACCTTCCATTGGACGTCAAACTCATGACCGTGGTGACCAACACCCTGGTGATGGTGTTCGCCGTCATGTGCCTGGTCGCTTTGGGCAACTGGGTGCTGCGCCACCCTTTCTGGACGGTTCGGGCCATCACGGTGCAAGGTGAAGTGGACCACCAGAATGCGGTGGGCCTGCGTGCCCAGCTGGCGTCTTCGCTGAAGACCAACCTGGCCGGCGGCCTCCTGGCGCTGGACCTCAAGCCCGTGCGCGAACTGTTTGAATCGGTGCCCTGGGTGCGCCATGCACGTGTGCAGCGTGACTTCCCCAATGAGCTGCGCGTCACGCTGGAAGAACACCATGCCGTGGCCTGGTGGGGCCAGGCCGGGTCGGGTTACCTGGTCAGCCGGCTGGGCGAAGTGTTTGAAGCCAGCCCGGACGAAGGTGAAGGCCTGCCCGAGCTGGCGGGGCCTCCGGAACAATCGGCCCGCGTCTGGGCGCTGTTCCAGACACTCTCGACCGAACTCGAGCGCCTGGAACTCAAGCTGGTCAGGCTCGAGCTCACCGGGCAGGGCAGCTGGCGTGCCAGTCTGGACAGCGGCGCAGCCATCGAGCTGGGTCGTGGCGAGCCAGCTGAGCTGCTGCAACGGGTGCAGCGCTTCACCGCCACGCTCAGCCAGCTGACGGAACGTTACCCCGGTGCCCTGCAATCGGTGGACCTGCGCTACCCCAACGGATACGCCTTGCGCATGCGCGGCGTGACCACCGTCACCGAAGACGGCCCTTCCCCTACCTCAAAGACCCGGTAAACAGAAAACGATCATGGCCAAGGAATACAAGGATCTGGTGGTTGGACTCGACATTGGCACCGCCAAAATCATGGTGGTGGTGGCCGAGGTCCAGTCCAACGGCGAACTCAAGCTCGCGGGCCTGGGCGTCTCCGCGAGCCACGGCCTCAAACGCGGCGTGGTGGTCAACATCGACGCCACGGTGCAGAGCATCCAGGCGGCGCTGAAAGAAGCCGAGCTGATGGCCGACTGCCGCATTGCCCGCGTCTACACAGGCATCACCGGCAGCCACATCCGCGGTATCAACTCCAGCGGCATGGTCGCCATCAAGGACCGTGAGGTCACACAGGCCGATGTGGCCCGCGTGATCGAAACCGCCAAGGCCATCAACATCTCGACCGACCAGCGCCTGCTGCTGGTCGAGCCGCAGGAGTTCGTGATCGACGGCCAGGAAGTCAAGGAGCCGATCGGCATGAGCGGCATCCGCCTGGAGGCCAAGGTGCACATCGTCACAGGCGCCCAGAGTGCGGCCGAAAACATCATCAAGTGTGTGCGCCGCTGCGGATTGGAAGTGGATCAACTCATGCTCAACCCCCTGGCCTCCAGCCAGGCGGTGTTGACCGAAGACGAAAAAGAGCTGGGCGTGGTGCTGGTGGACATCGGTGCCGGCACCACCGATGTGGCGATCTTTGCGGGGGGCGCCATCCGCCACACCGCCGTGATCCCGATCGCAGGCGACCTGATCACCAGCGACATCGCCATGGCGCTGCGCACCCCGACCAAAGACGCCGAAGACATCAAGGTGGAAAGCGGTTGTGCCAAACAGCTGCTCGCCGACCCGGACACACAAGTCGAAGTGCCCGGCCTCGGTGACCGGGGTCCCCGCATGCTGGGCCGCCAGGCGCTGGCGGGCGTGATCGAGCCGCGGGTCGAAGAGATTTTTGCGCTGGTGCAGCAGGTGGTGCGCGAATCGGGTTTCGAGGAGGTGCTCTCCTCGGGCATCGTGCTCACCGGTGGCAGCGCGGTGATGCCGGGCATGGTCGAGCTGGGTGAAGACATCTTCCTCAAGCCCGTGCGCCGGGGCATGCCGCATTACGCCAGCGCCTTGTCGGACATGGTGGCGCAACCCCGTTCTTCCGCTGTGATGGGGTTGCTGGAAGAGGCCCGGTTGGCCCGCGTTCGTGGTCACAAGGTGGCGCAGAAGGCGGGCTCCATGCAAGGCGCACTGGAGCGCGTGAAAAACTGGTTTGTGGGGACATTCTGATGAAACTGAAAATCACCCCTGCCGCGCTTTGCGCGACCCCCTCGAGGGGGCGGCACTGGACGACCGGCGAAGCCGGATCGCCGTTGCCCTGGAACGAGCGCACGCGCTATCGATGGCGGTGGCGAAGTTGGGAGTGCACAGGGCCGCCAGGATGACCGACTGGCCTGACAATAGAGACAAGCGAACCGATTCGGATTTTTTGAGAAATCGCCCGGCCTCCACAGGTCGCCAGGGCACCAACAGGAGAGTGACATGAGCATCGAAATGATCGAAGTAGAAGAATTCAACCAAGGCACCCAGATCAAGGTGATTGGCGTGGGCGGCGGCGGCGGCAATGCCGTGGACCACATGATTGCGCGCTGCGTGCAAGGGGTGGAATTCATTTGCGCCAACACCGATGCCCAGGCGCTGACGCGCAGCTCGGCCGGTCGCACCATCCAGCTCGGTGGAACCGGGCTGGGCGCCGGCAGCAAGCCCGAGAAGGGTCGCGACGCCGCTGAAATGGCGATCGAAGAAATCCGCACGGCCATCGATGGCGCCCACATGCTGTTCATCACCGCCGGCATGGGCGGTGGCACCGGCACCGGT